>CAYHRW010000004.1:18086-31443 GCA_964359105.1 uncultured bacterium | reverse complement strand
AGCCTACCCCGGCGACCGCGCGGACCGCCAGCCCGTTCACACCGTCTACGGCGGGGCGCACCTGTTCACCGCCGACACCGCGGTCCGGCTGGGGGCGGCCGCGCTGCGCACGCTCGAGGAGTACGCGCCCGACTTCGCCGCCTTCGGCCACGCGCTCGGCTTCCCCGGGATCGAGACCGTGCCGCACACGCTCGAAGACCTCGCCGCGATCCGCGAACGGCTGCGGCGCGAGCCCGAGGCGGTGCGCCGCGAGCACCGCGCCGCGTGGCTCGCCCACGCCGTCTACCAGCGCGTGGTGGCGAAGCTCGAGAGCGAACCGGTCGAGGACTACCGCATCGACTTCGAGGACGGCTATGGCAACCGCCCCGACGGCGAGGAGGACGGGCACGCCACCGCCGCCGCGCTCGAGACCGCGCGGGGCCTGAAGCAGCGCACGCTCCCGCCCTTCATGGGCATCCGCATCAAGCCGCTCACCGAGGAGCTGCGCGCGCGGTGCGCACGCTCGAGCTCTACGTGAGCACGCTGCTCCAGCACTCGGGCGGCGTGCTGCCGCACGGGTTCGTGGTGACGCTCGCCAAGGTCACGGTGCCCGAGCAGGTCGCGACGCTCGTCGAGCTGCTGGCGCGGCTCGAGCAGTCGCACCGCCTCGAGCGCGGAGCGCTCGTGATCGAGCTGATGGTCGAGACCCCGCAGTCCATCCTCGGCGCGGACGGCGCGCCGGCGCTCCCGCGGCTCGTCGCGGCGGCGGCCGGGCGCTGCCGCGGCTGCCACTTCAGCGCCTACGACTACTCCGCGGGCCTGAACATCACCGCCGCGCATCAGGGCCTGCGCCATCCGGCCTGCGACTTCGCGCGCAGCGTGATGCAGGTGTCGCTCGCCGGCACCGGCGTGACGCTCTCCGACAGCAGCACCATGCTGATGCCGGTGCCGCCGCACCGTGCGGAGGGGGGCCGCAGCCTCACCGACGCCCGGCGCGAGGAGAACCGTCGCGCGGTCCACGCCGCGTGGAGGGCGCACTACGACGACGTGAGGAGCTCGCTTTACCACGGCTTCTACCAGGGCTGGGACCTGCACCCCGGGCAGCTCGCCACGCGCTACGCCGCGGTCTACGCGTTCTTCCTCGAGAGCCGCAGCGAGGCGGCCGAGCGGCTCAGGCTCTTCGTCGAGCGCCCGGCGCAGGCCACCCTGCTCGGCAACGTGTTCGACGACGACGCGACCGGCCAGGGCCTGCTCAACTTCTTCCTGCGCGGAATCAACTGCGGCGCGCTCACCGAGGAGGAGGCGCTCGCCACCGGCCTCACGCTCGACGAGCTGCGCGGGCGCTCGTTCGCGAAGATCCTCGCCGCACGGCGGGACCGGAAGCGCTGAAAGCCCCTACCCGCGCCACGCGGCCGGCGATGGCGCGGCGCCGGCGATGGGCGGCGGCAAGGGCCGCTTCGACTTCCCCTCCGGCGCGGCGCGGCCGGCGGCGGCCGGGCGAGTTCACCCAGCGATGAGGGAAACCGCTCGTTGCCGGACCCGCGGATCGCTCCGTACAATTGAGGTCCCCTGCCACATCCCTGGCTCGCAGCTTTGCGGGGGACCTCGATGTCTTTCGGCCGTTGCCTGCGCTTCCTGATCTTCATCCTCACCGGCCTCGCCACACTTCCCCGGCCCGCGCTCGCGGTGTGGACCGCCAACGGCGTCCCCGTTTGCGCCGCGTCCGGCGATCAGTCTGGCGTGCAGGCCATCCCCGATGGGACGGGCGGGGCCATCGTGGTGTGGGTGGACTACCGCAACGCCGGCCAGGCCGACATCTACGCGCAGCGCATCACGCGCGCCGGCGAGGTGCAGCCCGGCTGGCCCGCGAACGGCGTGGCGGTGTGCACGGCGGCCGGCGACCAGGTGACGCCGCAGGTGGTCTCCGACGGGGGGTCCGGCGCCATCGCCGCGTGGGACGACCGGCGCAACGGCGCGGGCAACTCCGACATCTACGCGCAGCGCGTGACCGCGGGCGGCACGGTGGCGTGGCCCGCGAACGGCGTGGCGCTGTGCGCGGCGGCCGGCGCGCAGAACAGCCCGGTACTGGTCTCCGACGGTGGGTCCGGCGCCATCGCCGCGTGGGAGGACTACCGCGGACCGGACGCCGACGTCTACGCGCAACGCGTGACTTCCGGCGGCACGGTGGCCTGGGCCGCGGATGGCGTGCCGGCAGGCGCGGCCGCGTTCGACCAGGCGCGGCCATCGGCCGTCGCGGACGGCGCGGGCGGCGTGCACGTCGCATGGGAGGACGGGCGCGCGGGCTTCCCACAGCCCACGCTGGTCTACGTGATGCGGCTCACGTCCGCAGGGGCTCCGGCGAGCGGCTGGACCGCGAACGGCGTCGCCGCAGCCCCCGCGACCGGATCGCAGTACGTGCCCGCCGTGGTGAGCGACGGCGCCAACGGCGGCATCGTCGTATGGGAGGACTACCGGCGGGCCGACGGCGACATCTACGCGCAGCGCCTGACGGCCTCCGGCGTCGTCGCCGCCGGCTGGCCGGCCGCGGGCGATTCGCTGTGCACCGCGACCGGCAACCAGGTCTCCCCGGTTGCGATCGCCGACGGCGCCGGTGGCGCGATCGTGGCGTGGGAGGACGACCGTGGCGGCGCGCTCGACCTCTACGCGCAGCGCGTGACCGCCACGGGCGCGCTCGCCCCGGGCTGGCTCGCGACCGGGATGCCGGTATGCACCGCCATGAACGACCAGCGCGCGCCGCAGCTGGTCTCTGACGGAGGGGCACCCACCGGGGCACCCACCGAAGGTGGGTCCGGGTCCGGGGCCATCGTCGGCTGGTACGACTACCGCACCGGCAGCGACACCGACATCTACGCGCTGCGTCTCACGTCGGGCGGCGGAGTCGCACCGGGCTGGACCCTGAACGGCACCGCGCTGTGCACCGCGGGCGGAGACCAGCAGCGCCCGGCCGTGATCGCGGACGGCGGGGGTGGCGCGATCGCCGCGTGGAGCGACCGGCGGAGCGGCGCGAATTACGACGTCTACGGGCAGCGCGTGAGCGCCGACGGCACCGTCGCGCCCACGGTGGGCGTGCCGCATGGATCGGCGCTCGCGTTCCGTGTCTCCGAGCCCGGCCCGAATCCCACGGCAGGCGTGTCGCACGTCTGGTTCACGCTGCCGGAGCCGCGCGAGACGGAGGCGACGATCTACGACCTCCAGGGCCGCGCGGTCCGCGCGCTGCTCCCCACGAGCCCCCTGCCCGCGGGAACGCACGCGCTGGCGTGGGACGGGCGCGCCGCGTCCGGCGTGCCGGCCGCAGCGGGCGTTTACTTCCTCCGCGTGCGTGCCGGTGCGGAAGCCCGGGTGCGGCGGATCGTGCGGCTGGAGTAGCGCGCCCTACTCCCGCGCCAGCGTGGCCTCGATGAAGCCGTACGGCTCGTCGGTGGGCACGAACACCTCGTTGGGGTTCTCGAGCCCGAAGGGCGCGAGGTCCACCGGGATGCAGTGCAGGTTGGGCAGCGCGAGGTGGATCTTCGCGACCTGCACGCAGGCGTCGAGCGCGGCCTGGCCCATGCGGTGGAGGGTGTATTGCGCCGAGGGGCTGTACTCGGACGCGAACGCCTGGAGCATCGCGTCGCGGATGCGCGAGTTCTCGACGGCCCAGTCTCCGGGCTCCTTGCTCCACCACCACGTGGCGCCCACCTCGGTCGAGAACATGCGGTCGCGCGTCTCCTGGAGCGTGGTGAAGCGGCCCTGCGGGAAGCCCTCGAAGCCCGAGGCCGTGGTCTTCGCGACCCGCAGGCCGCGCAGGCCGGAGGCCACCCGTTCCGTGCCGCCGCGCTCAATCACCACCTCGGCCACCCCGCGCTCGCTGCCCGGCCGCGCGAACGCGTGCGGGTGCGGCTCGGGCCCGGCGGATCCGCGCACCGCGATGCGCACCCACGGCGCTTCCTCGATCCGGACGATCGCGCGCCGCACCGGCGCGTGCTCGGCGAGCACCAGGCGCGCGAGCGCCAGGCCAAAGCTCTCGATCCGGTCCACCGGGTCGGTCCTGGCGAGCGCGTAGACCATGTTCTTCATGGTCTCGGTGGGCAGCACGTCGCGGTTGTCGCCGCTCACGCAGCTCGCCTCGAAGTCGCCCTCGCACAGCACGCGCACGGTGAGGTCGCGCAGGTCGTGGACCTCGCCGCGGCGCCTGACCTTGACCAGGCGCACGCGCGCCTTCCCGTAGCGATGGTGCTCGATCCTCATGAAGCCTCCGGGACTCAGCTGCCGCGGTAGGTGGAGTAGCCGAAGGGGCTCAGCAGCAGCGGGACGTGGTGGTGCTCGGTGGGGTCGGCGACCTCGAAGGCGATCGCGACCTCGGGGTAGAAGGCGGGCACACCGCGCGCGCGGAAGTACGCCCCGGTGTCGAAGGTGAGCCGGTAGCGTCCCGCGTCGAGCGGGCTGCCGGCGGCGATGAAGTCGCGCACCCGGCCGTCGTCGTCGGTGGCGCGCTCGGCGAGCGCGATCCAGCCGCGCGCACCGGCGTGGATTTCGAGCTTCACGCGCACGCCGCGCGCGGGGTGCCCGCCGGTCTGGTCCAGCACGTGCGTGGTGATGCCGCTCACGAATCCCCCAGCAGCTTCTCGAGCCTGAGCCGCGTGATCTTCATCTGCTCCCCCGCCGCCACGCGCAGCTCCTCGCCGGGCTCGTTCCCGAGCCGGGCCTCGAGGAGCGCCAGCATCTGGTCCGCGCTCTTCCCGGTCGCGCACACGACGAAAATATAGCCGAACTTCTCCTCGTACGCCCGGTTCCCCGCCGCGAGCGCGGCGAGGGTCTGCTCGCTCGCCCGTGCCGCTGCGCTTTGCTCCTCGCCGGCCCAGGCCGCGGTCGAGGCGAAGCGCTCGCGCAGCGCCGCGCGGTCGGCGAACGGCCGCGCCTCGCACATACGCTCCACCCACACGCGCGCGCCGCAGCAGCGCTCGAAGGTGGCAGAGGCCGCGACCCACGGCAGGTGATTGAGCTGCTCGAGGGTCATGGGGACGAGGCTTCGCGGCTCGCGGGTCAGGCCTGTTCCGCGCTCACGCGTCGCGCCAGCTCGATCGCGAACCCGAGCCCGGCCGCCAGCTGCTCCGGCGGCGTGTACTCCTCGGGCGCGTGGCTGATGCCGCCGCGGCTCGGGACGAACACGACCAGCGCGGGCACGTCGGCGTGCGCGAACACCATGGCGTCGTGCCCCGCCCCGCTGGCCATGGTGCGGAAGCGCAGGCCGCGCTCCTTCGCCAGCGACTCCGCCGCAGCGACGAGCGGCGCGGCGAACGCGGTCGGATCCTGCCCGGAGACCTCGACGATTTCGAGCGCCACGCCGCGGCGCTCCGCGACGCCGCGCGCGAGCTGCTCCACCTCCGCCGCCATCGCGGCGGGGCGGCCGGGCTCGACGTGGCGCACCTCGAGGCCCAGGTCGCACGCTCCGGCGATCACGTTGTAGAGCCCGGGCTCGGCGCGCGCGAAGCCGGCGGTGGCGACCGCGGGCTCGCCCAGCGACTTCGCGTACGACTCGACCGCCAGCGCGATCTCGGCGGCGGCGGCGAGCGCGTCGCGCCGCAGCCGCATTGGCGTCGCGCCCGCATGGCGCGCCTCGCCGGTCAGGCGCGCGCGCAGGCGGCGGAAGCCGGCGATGTGCGTGACGATGCCCAGCTCGAGGCCTTCGGCTTCGAGCACCGGCCCCTGCTCGATGTGGAGCTCGAGCATGCGCGCGGAGCGGAAGAGGGGCAGGAAGGGCCGCGGACCCGGCGCGAGCGGCGCGGCGCAGCCGCGCGCGCGCGCGGACTCGAGCGCGGCGCGCCACGCCACACCGTCCCCGTCACGCACGGCGTCGAGCTCGGCCTCCTCGACCTGGCCGAGCAGGCTGCGCGCTCCCATGAACGGCGAGGGGAACCGGCTCCCCTCCTCCTCGCAGGTGACGAAGCCCACCACGGGGAGGGCGCCGCGAGCGCGCAGCGCGACAGCGGCGACGAGACCGGCGACCGCGCCGCAGGCGCCGTCGTAGCGGCCGCCACTCACGACCGTGTCGAGATGCGAGCCGACGAGCAGCACGGGCGGCGCGCCCTCGCCGGGGACGAGCGACGGATCGTGGAAGAACAGGTTGCCCGCGGCATCGGTGGTGGCGGCGAGGCCGAGGCCGCGCGCGCGCCCCGCGAGCCAGCGCTGCGCCTCGCACCACACGTCGGAGTAAGCGAGGCGCGTCACACCCGTACCGTGACCGCCGAAGCGCGCGAGGCCCTCCAGCAGCTCGTGCAGCATGGCCGCGGGGTCTTCGTGCGTGCTCATGGGCCGGGCACGCTAGCCCATCCGTTCCGGGCGGTCCACCGGCGGGGACGAGCGGCGCGCCAGTGGCGCGGCGATCAACGATAGAGCGCCTTGATGCTCCCCCAGGTGCGGTTGCGGGCGGGGGTGGCGCAGGGGATGCCGGGGGGCGCGCACGCGACAGGGACATTCCAGATGTTCGCGCCCACGCGAACGAGGCCAGGCGTCGTCTGCGCGCACTGCCAGCCGATGAACTGGTTCTGAATCGGGGTCACGAGGCGTTCGTACGGACCTGTGTTCTCCGCGGCCTTGATCTCCGACAGACCCAGACAGACCGGCACATCGCAACCACCGCAGGCGCCCGCACCGACCGTGCGCGTGCCGTCGATTCGAACCGCGAAGGCGTAGTACTCGGTGTCGGCGGAAAGGGGTGCTGCATCGACGAGGGCGAAGGCGACCTTGAGCCGCGTGTAGTTGGGCGCGTAGAGCGGGTCCGCCGGGATCGTCGTCATCGTCTGGTAGCCCGCAATACCTCCCAGAGCCAGACCTCCCCACGGATCCACACAGGGGCCATCCGGGAAGAAGCGGAAATCCGCCGACACGGTGAGTGCCGTCTGGCGGCACGATCCCGGGTTGAAGAGCTGCCACCAGTCGGGCATGGTCGCGGAGTTGGAGAGCAGGTCCACGATCCCCTCGATGCCGACGAAGCTGGGTTGGTGGTAAGCGAGCTGGAACGAGGCCACGGCGACGGCCACCGGGCTGCTCACGTTGGTGTCGCAGGCGAAGTGCTTGTAGATCGAGGCGCCGGTCGTGAAGCAATCGCCCCAGGCGAAGTTGACGCCGCCCGCACGCGCCGCCGGCGCGGCGACCAGCAGGGCGAGGAGGAGAATAACGGAGCGGCTCATGACGCCTCCACGGTCTTTGCCCCGGTCGAGCCCCAAGTCTACAGCGCGGCGAACGAGGGAACAACGGTCGCCCGGGCAGCACGAGGAGCGCGAGGACTCGGACCCGACGCGGCCTGGCTCGGGAAGCGGTGGGCGCAGGGCGCAGCAGCGCCCTACCTGTAGAGCGCCTTGATGCCACCCCACGTGCGGTTGCGCGCCGGCGTGAAACAGGGGGCGCCGTGGGTGGCGCAGGTGTTGAGCCAGGCCTGTCCCCACAGATCGTGCGACGCGCTGCCTTGCCCGCACTGCCACCCGATGAGCTGGTTCTGGATGGGATGGCTGAGGCGCTCGTATGGACCGGTATTCTCAACCACCTTGATCTCCGTCAGGAGCAGGCAGACCGGCACGTTGCAGCCCGCACAGGCTCCCGCGCCGGTCGAATGCCCGCCATCGATGCGGATCGTGAAGGCGAAGTACTCGACGCCATTGAGAACCGGCCGGACGTCGTCAGTCGCGAAGGCGCACTTGAGGCGCGCATAGGCGGGCGGGCCGTAGGGCGCGGGCGGAATCGTCGTGCTCGTGAGGTACCCAGCGATCCCACCGCGCGTCGGCCCCCCAAAAGGGTCCGCGCACTGGGTGTGGGGTGAAGCGCCGAAGTCGGCCGACACCGAAAGCGACTGCTCCCGGCACGACCCGGGGTTGAAGAACTGCCACCAGTCGGGCAGCGCGTCCGTGGTCGACTTCAGGTCCACGACCGCCTCGAAGCCGACGAAGGCGGGGCGGTCCACGGAAGGCATGAAGGACGCCACGGCCACAGCGACCGGGCTCGTCACGTTCGTGTCGCAGGCGAAGTAGTGGAGCGATGTGCCACCTTCCGGCAGGCACTTCTCCCAGGCGAAGTTGACGCCAGCCGCGTGCGCCGCGGGAGCGGCCAGCAGCAGGAGCAGGAGAACGAGGCTGCCGCGCACTGTGCCTCCAATGATCAATGCCCCGGACCGGAGCCGAGTCTACAGCACCGGATGCACGGGAACCACGCTCGCCCCGCGCGGGCGTGGGGGACGGACGCCGTGGATGTCCCGACGACCCGACCTGGCGAGCCGGCAGGAGTGAGCCGGGTCGCCCGGGCCCCGCGGGCGGTGAGCCCCGCGCCCGGTCGAGCCCTGCGCCCTCGATTCCGCCGCGCGCGCGCCGCTATACTGCGGCATGCTCCGCTGCCGCTGTGTCCTCCTCGTCGCCGCTGCGCTCCTCGCCACGGGCTGCGCGCCGCGCGGCGATGCGGTGCGCGCCGCCGCGGACGAGCCGCTGTACTTCGGCGACGTCACGCCGCCCGGCGCGAACGTGCTGCGCTTCAACAACGGGGCCGAGCCCGAGACCATCGACCCGGGCCTGGCCACGGGGCAGCCCGACGGCCGACTCGTGCGCACGCTGTTCGAAGGGCTCACGGTGCCCGACCCGAAGACGCTGGAGCCGCTGCCCGGTCAGGCCTACCGCTGGGAGCGCAGCGCCGACGGCCTCACGTACACCTTCCACCTGCGCCCCGGGCTTCGATGGAGCGACGGCACGCCGCTCACGGCGCGCGACTTCGCCTGGTCGTGGCTGCGCGTGCTGCGGCCGGAGACGGGCGCCAAGTACGGGGGCTTGCTCCACGCCGTCGTGGGAGCCGAGGCGCTCAACCGGGGCGAGCTGAAGGACGAGACGAAGGTCGGCCTCGTCGCGCCCGACGAGAGCACGCTGGTGGTGCGGCTCGCGCGGCCCACTCCCTACTTCCTCCACCTGACCTCGCTTCCCCCCTGCCTGCCGGCGCCGCGGCACGTCGTGGAGCGCTGGCGCGAGCGCTGGACGCGTCCCGAGCTGATCGTCTCGAACGGCCCCTTCGTGCTCGAACGCTGGCGTCAGAACGACCGCTTCGACCTGGTGAGGAACCGGCGCTACTGGGACGCCGGGCACGTGCGGCTCGACCGCGTGGTGGCCTACTCCATCGAGGACCTGAACACCGCCACCAACCTCTACAAGGCCGGGGCGCTCGACTGGAACACCAGCGGCTACGTGCCATCGCCGTACATCCCCTACCTGCGCAGCTATGCGGACTTCCGCTCGGGCCCGTACCAGGCGGTGTACTTCTACTCGATCAACGTCACGCGCCCGCCGCTCGGGGACGTGTGGGTGCGCCGCGCGCTCAACTACGCGCTGGACCGCGATGCCATCGCCCGCGACCTGCTCAAGGGCACGCGGGAGCCGTGGGGCAACCTGACGCCGCGCGGCTACCCGAGCTACCCGCGCCCGCCCGGCCTGGCCCACGACCCCGAGAAAGCGCGCGCATGCCTGGCCCGCGCCGGCTACCCGGGGGGCAAGGGCTTCCGCAAGATCGCCATCCTGTTCAACACCAGCGAGGACCACCGCCGCATCGCCGAGGCCATCCAGGCGATGTGGACGAAGGCACTCGGGATCCCGGTCGAGCTGCAGAACATGGAGTGGGGCTCCTACATGCAGGCCTCGACCGCGCTGCAGTATGACGTGGCGCGGCGCTCGTGGATCGGCGACTACCTCGACCCCAGCACCTTCCTCGAGATCATGCGCAGCGGCGACGGCAACAATCGCGCCGGCTGGAGCGACCCGCGCTACGACCGCCTGCTGCGCGACGCCGCGGTCGAGCTGGACGCGGCGAAGCGCATGAAGCGGCTGGCCGAGGCCGAGTCGCTGCTGCTCGCGGACGGGCCCGTCATCCCGATCTACCACTACTCGACCGCGGAGCTGGTGAAGCCCTACGTGCACGGCATCTACCAGAACGCGCTCGACACCCACCCGATCAAGGACATCTGGATCGACCGCAGCTGGCGCCGCGGCGCCCTGCGACGGACGGCAGACGATCCGGGTCGGGCGGCCTCGCGATGACCTCCTTCGTCCTGCGCCGGCTGCTGCTGTTCGTCCCCACGCTGTGGGTGATCGCCACGCTCACGTTCTTCCTGGTGCGGCTCGCGCCCGGCGGGCCATTCAACGCCGAGCGCGACATCCCGAAGGCAGCGCGCGAGCAGCTCATGCGCCAGTACGGGCTCGATCGCCCGCTCGGCGAGCAGTACGTCACCTTCCTCGCGCACGCGGTCAAGCTCGACTTCGGGCCCTCGTACAAGTTCCCGACCCGCCAGGTGCGCGAGATCATCGCCGAGGGTTTCAGGGTCTCGGCCGAGCTGGGCGGCTGGGCGCTGCTGGTCGCGGTCCTCCTGGGCGTGCCGATCGGCGTGATCGCCGCGCTCCGGCAGAACTCGGCGCTCGACGCGGCGGCGATGGCGGCGGCGCTCGCCGGCGTGTCGGTGCCGAACTTCGTGCTCGGGCCGCTGCTGGTGCTGGTGTTCTCGCTCACGCTCTACTGGCTGCCGCCTGCGCTGTGGCAGGGACCGGAGAGCCGCGTGCTGCCGGTGCTCACGCTGGCGACCGCGTACGTCGCGTACGTGGCGCGGCTCACCCGCGCCGGGATGCTCGAGGTCCTGCGCCAGGACTTCATCCGCACCGCGCGCGCCAAGGGCCTGCCCGAGCGCCGCGTCGTGTTCCAGCATGCTCTCAAGCTCGGCGTACTGCCGGTGGTGTCGTACCTCGGGCCCGCCGCCGCAGGGCTTATCATGGGCTCGCTCGTGGTCGAGCAGATCTTCGCGGTGCCCGGGCTCGGCCGCTACCTGGTGAACGGCGCGTTCAACCGCGACTACACGCTGGTGATGGGCGTGGTGCTGTTCTACGCCGGGTTCCTGATGGCCCTGAACCTGCTCGTGGACCTCGCCTACGCATGGCTCGACCCGCGGGTGGAGTTGAGATGAGCGCGCTCCCGCTCACGCGCCCCGCAGTCGAGCCCGAGACCGCGCCCGGCCCGCCCGCCAGCCTGTGGTCGGACGCGTGGCGGCGCCTCGAGCGCAACCGCGTGGCCGTGGCGGCGGCGTTCTTCCTCGCCTTCGTGAGCCTGCTCGCGCTCCTCGCGCCGTGGCTCCCCGGGCTCGCCGACCCGGCCGCGCAGGACCTGCGGCTCGGCGCCACCTGGCCCTCGGCCGCGCACTGGTTCGGCACGGACGAGCTGGGGCGCGACGCGTTCGCGCGCGTGGTCTACGGCGGGAGGATCTCGCTGCTCGTGGGGCTGGTCGGCACGCTGGTGAGCCTGGTGATCGGCGTCAGCTGGGGCGCGGTGGCGGGCTACGCGGGCGGCAAGCTCGACGAGCTGATGATGCGCGTGGTGGACGTGCTCTACGCGCTCCCCAACATCTTCCTCGTCATCCTGCTGCTGGTGTTCTTCAGCCGCAGCCTGCTCATGCTGTTCGTGGCGCTGGGGCTGGTGCAGTGGCTCACCATGGCGAGGATCGTGCGCGGCCAGGTGCTCTCGCTCAAGCACCAGACCTTCGTCGAGGCGGCGCGCGCGCTGGGTGCGACCGACCGCAGCATCATCTTCCGCCACATCGTGCCGAACACGCTCGGGCCGGTGATCGTCTACACCACGCTCACCGTACCGGCGGTGATCCTGCAGGAGGCTTTCCTCTCGTTCCTCGGCCTCGGCGTCCAGCCACCGGCGGCCTCGTGGGGCACGCTGGTATCGGACGGCGCCCGGGTGCTCGCCCTCTTCCCCTGGCTGGTCCTGTTCCCCGGGCTGGCGCTCTCGCTCACCCTGCTGGCGTTCAACTTCCTCGGCGACGGCCTGCGCGACGCCCTCGACCCCCAGGACCGTCGGGAATCGGCGTAGGTCCCTGCCTGGAAAGGCTGTGCCGCCGGAGATCCGGCCGCCCGCCGGACGCCGCCCGGAACCCCGGCCGAACTGGCCTCAGGCTCCGTTTCTGCCGTGCCGGAATGTCAGCCGCCGCCGAGTCTGACAGGTCAATCCGGGCGGGAGCGCGGACGGCGGCGGCCGAACGGAGGGCCGCGGCGGCGGGCGGGGAGGCGCGCGACCCGCTGGATTCTTGGGCTCCAGCCCCCATGGGCCGAACGGCCCATTGAGGTGTCCCCTTGACATGTCCGTTGGCCTGCAAAGTGCTAGACTTTTCGTGCGGTTCCTCGTGAAGGATCCCCGCGGCCCGGCGGATGCTGTGGCCATCCAAACAGGACGCCGGCAGCCTGGTTCCTTCCGATTGTCCCCACCGACCGAAGGGAATCACCAATGAAGCCGGCTACCCGCAGGATCCAGAAGCTCCGCGGCAGACACCACGCCGCGCCGGCCCAGAGTTCCCGCATCCGCATCGTGGTCGCCGACGGCCACGCGATCGACCGCAGAGGCATCGTCAGCCTGCTCTCCGACCAGCCCGACTTCGAGGTGGTGGGAGAGGCGTCGAATACCGAAGAGGCCATCGAGCGGGCCGGGAGCCTCAGGCCCAACGTCCTCGTCCTCACCCTCAACCTGCCGTGCGATGCGGGCGACTCCGCGCTGCCCGCGATTCGCGCATCCCTTCCCACCCTCAAGGTGCTGGCGCTGTCCGAGCGCGGCGCCGCGACCTGCCTGGTGCTGAACCCGCCCGGTCGCTCGCGCCTGCCCGCGTTCGCCCACCGCAGCATCTGCGAGGCCGGCACCGACTGCCTCCAGCTCGCCGTGGCCCAGGGCGCTCTCGGCACCCTGCGGCGCAGCGCCGATCCGAGCGCGCTGTTCCAGGCGGTGCGCGCGGTGGCGGCCGGGCACGCGTCCTACGAGCCGCTCACCGCGGCCGCGCTGACCAACGGCGCGATGCACCAGAGCGGCAACGGGCGCGCCACGCTCTCCGTGCGCGAGCTCGACGTCGCCGCGCTGCTGGCCGAGGGACGCTCGAACAAGGAGATCTCCGCGGTGCTCGAGATCAGCGAGCCCACCGTCAAGAAGCACATCGGGCAGATCCTGAGGAAGCTGGGAGTGCAGGACCGCCTGCAGGCGGGCCTGTTCGTGGCGCGCCACCCGCTGCTGCTCGGGCGCGGCCACGCCGCGACGCTCTAACCGCGGCCCGAAGGCACCAGCCCCCGCGCGGGACGGTTCCGCACGGGGGCTTCGTGTCGCGGGGCCTGGGGCCCGGGATGCTACCTGAGAACCATGCTCGGAGATCCCATAGGCCCGTAGCCCCGCCCCCCCTTCAGGACTCATGGTGTTGGGGAGCAAGCCGGTATGCACGGGTCCGCCCGTCGCGTCCTCCGTGGGGGAGGTTAGAGATGCGGGTAACCCTGCTGCCGCTGCCGGCTTGCTTACTTCTTTCGCGGACGCCCCGCTCCTGAGGGAGCGCGCT
>CAYHRW010000004.1:7736-17986 GCA_964359105.1 uncultured bacterium | reverse complement strand
CCGCCCCACGCGTTCCACAGCAGCACGCCCCGCACCACGTCCCCGTTCAGGTAGAACACCACGCCCTTGCGGAGCGGCTCGCGCCACACCGCCTCGGTGGTGAAGCTGGAGTCGAGGTCGCCCACCGCCTCGAAGCCGAGGTCGAACAGGTCCGAGTAGAAGAACGGCGTGTGCTCGTAGCGCTGGCCCGCGCCCGCCATGTTCGCGCCCGCACAGCGGCCATGCTGGATCGCCTGGTCGCGGTGCTCGACGCGGCGGCTCCTTCCCAGCACCAGGTCCGGGTATTCCGCCACGTCGCCGGCCGCGAAGACGTGCGGGTCTGAAGTGCGGCAGAGCTCGTCCACCACGATGCCGTGATCCACGTCGAGCCCCGCAGCCTCGGCGAGGTCGGTCTCGGGCACGATGCCGACGCCGGCGAGCACGAGCTGCGTGCTCACCACGCCCCCGCTGGCGGTGCGCGCATGGACCAGGCCCTGGGCCTCGTCGAAGCCGACGACCGTGTCCTCCGAGACCGTCTCGACGCCCCGCTGCCGGTAGGTGTCGGCCACGAACAGCCCGAGGTCGCGCGGCAGGATGTTCGCGAGCGGGTACTCCTTCTGGTAGATCAGCGTCACGTGCTTGCCGGCGTGCGTCAGCGCGGCGGCCAGCTCCAGGCCGATGAAGCCGCCGCCGATGACCAGCGCGTGCTCGAAGCGGTCGAGGTGCCGCTCGAGGAACAGGTAGTCCTCGAGCTCGCGGAAGTAGTGCACGCCCTCGATCTCGGCGCCCTCGACGTTGAGGCGGCGCGGGCTGCCGCCGGTGGCCAGCAGCAACCTCTCGTAGCCGTGCTCGATGCCGCGGTCGTCCCACACCCGGCGCTTCGCGACGTCCAGCTCCACCACCTCGCGCCGCAGCGCCAGCTCCACGCGCTGCTCCCGGTAGAACGCGTCGTCGTGGACCGGGAGCTCCTCCTTCGTGGTCCGGCCGAACCACAGCTCCTTGGACAGCGGCGGGCGCTGGTAGGGCGGGAAGTTCTCGCGCGAGATCATCAGGATGCTGCCCTCGGGATCGTGAGCGCGGATGCCCTCGATGGCCGAGGCGGCGGTGAGACCGCCGCCGACGATCACGTAGCGGTAGTCCATGGCATTCCCTCCGATTTCAACCCACGCTCCCCGTGCGGCGCAGGTTTTCGCGTGCGATGGCTACTCCGCTGGAGCCGGCGTTTCCCGCGCCCTGGTTTCGGCTCCCTCCTGCCCGCGCTCGCGTGCGCGGGAGTAGGCGAGGTGCGTGACGTGCCCGGCGTGCGCGTCCATCAGCGCGTGGATGAGCGCGGGCGCCGCGAGCGAGCGCGTCACCCAGTAGACCGCGGCGAGGAACAGGCCCACGACCGTGGTGAGCGCCATGCCGCGCCAGCCCTGGTAGGCGTGGCCGACGCCGAACAGCAGCGACGAGGCGAGTGCGGCACCCGCGAATGCCCCGAGCCCGGCGAGGTCGGAGACGCGCGTGAAGCCGGAGAACCCGGTGAAGTGGCCGAAGTACCAGATCAGGTAGCCGCGGTAGAGCAGCTCCTCGCACACTCCCGCGGTGACGGCGAGCGCGTAGAACCACGACAGCTCGTTGCGGGTCGCGGGCAGCATGCGTTCGAGCGGACCCATGCGCTCGCGCAGGCGGTCGAGGGATTCGTCGCTCGCGCTCGCGGCGCTCTGCTGGCGCACCATGATCACGGCCACGATGGCGAGCCCGACGCCCACGCCGACGAGGCCGCCGGTCAGCCGCGGCACCACGCCCAGCGCGGTCCACGACCGCCCGAGCGCCAGCCACAGCCCCGCGGTCGCGGCGGCCAGCAGCCACTGGACGAGCATGGCGTGGCGGTACACCGAGAGCCTCACCCGCGGCAGGTCCGCGGGCGCGGCGCGGCGCAGGCGGCGGAAACCGAGCGTGGCGGCCCGGATCGGGAACAGCACCGCGAGCACCACGGCGAGCGCGTGATCGAGGGGCGTGAGCACCGCCGCAGCATACACGCGGAACACCCGGCCGGGTGCGGGGTTCCGCAGCCCGGGCCCTGCGCATGGGCGGGCCGGCTCGCGAGAAAGGGACTGGACAGCCGGGGAGGTTCTGGTAGTTTGCGTGCCGCCCGGGACATGGAGTCCCGAAGACACCACCCGCACCCGAGAGCGGGTCGGATGGCTTGGACCCACACAGGAGGGTGAACGTTCATGGATCGAAATCAGGAGCAGGTTGTGTTGTTCAGGGCGTACTCGGTCGAGGAGATCGAGGAGCGGCGCGAGTTGTTCTCGTGGTATGGGTCGGGCATCTTCGACAGCTGGAGCAGCTCGGACTAGGGCTAGGCGCCGTTCCGATTCGCTGCGATCAGGCCGGCTGATGGACGTCCGGGGTACGGACTCGGACGTCCCGCGGCCGGCCGTGGGGATCGAGATCCCCGAGCCGTCCCCGGCGGAAGAGAGCGTCGTCGTCTCCCTTCCGCCGGGTCGCTTTCTGGCCCTCTCCCCGGCTTCCGCGCGCCTGCTGAGGCTGATGGACGGCCGGCGCGACCTGGCGGCCCTGGCCGCGCTCCTGTCCGGGCCCGGCGCTCCCATTCCGCCCGACGCGCTGCGCGAGCACATCGAGACGGTGCTGGTGCCGCAGGGGCTGGTCCATTTCGGCGAAGGGGCGCGCCGGCTCGAGCGCCCGCGCTCGCCGATGTGGCTGCGACTGCCCCTCCTGCCCGCGCGCGCGGTGGGCGCGGCGGCGCGGCGGCTCGCGTTCCTCTTCAAGCCGCCCGCGGTGGCGGTCGTGCTCGCGCTGGTCGCGGTCGGGCACGCCGCGTTCTACCTCTCGCATCCGGTCGGGCTCACCCGCTCGCTGTTCGTGCCGGAGACCTGGCTGCCCGCGATGCTGTTGTTCTCGGCCTCGGCGCTGTTCCACGAGCTCGGCCACGCCGCCGCGCTCGCCGCCTCGGGTCGCAGCCCAGGCGCGGTGGGCTGCGGCCTCTACCGGGTGTTCCCGGTGCTCTTCTCGGATGTCTCCGAGGCCTGGCTGCTGCCGCGGAATGGGCGGATCGCGGTGGACCTGGGCGGGGTCCACTTCCAGCTCCTGTTCGCCGCCGGCCTCGCCGCCGCGCACGCGCTCGGCGCCGGGCCCGCGGTGACCCAGGCGCTGGTCGCGATCGACCTCGCCGTGCTGCTCGACCTGAACCCGTTCCTGCGGATGGACGGCTACTGGCTGGTGAGCGACCTCACCGGCGTGCGCGGGCTGCGCGCGCGCTCGCTGGCGCTCGCCGCGGACGCGGCGCGCGGCAGGCGGCCGGGACGCGCGTCGTGGCCGCTCGCGCTCTACGCCGCGCTGAGCCTCGCGTACTTCGCGGCGCTCGGCATCTGGTTCGCGCTCGGCGCGGCGCCGCGGCTGGCCGCCGCGATGCGCGAGGCGCTGCGCGGACCGGAGGCAGCAGGCGGTCCGTTCGCCCGCGCGGTGACGCTGCTGGTTGGCGCGCTCGTGCTCGGCATCGCGGCCGCGACGCTCGTCACCGGGCTGCGCTCGGCGTTCCGGTTCTTCGACCGCGGCGCGGACAACGCGGGCGCGGAGCGGGGCTGATGGCGCTCCCCGGCTGGGCGCTCCCGGCGCGCGCCGCGTGGGCCGCACTCGCCACGCGCTGGCGCCTGCGCTTCGACCCCTCGCGCTACGGGCCGCTTCCGGAGCTGGCGCCCACGAGTCTCGCCGTCTCCTTCGGCGACCGCCCTTCGCGCGAGCTGCAGGCGCTCGCACGGCGCTGCCTCACCTCGTTCGACCTCATGAACCTCGACCACGCCGACCTGTTGACCGGCGCCCCGCCACCGCGTTGCGTGAACGACGGCGGGCTGCGCGAGCTGCGCGCCGCGGGCCGGGGCGTGCTGGTCAGCTCGATGCACTTCGGGCCGTACCACTACGTGGTGTCCGCGGTCGCGTCGCGCGGATTCGCGGTGCGCGCGTTCATGACCGGGCTCTTCCAGCGTCGCGACGGACAGGCGTGGGAGCGCGCCGGGCGCCGCCGGGGCTGGACCATCGAGCCGCTCGGCGCCGAGAGCGCGCGCAGCGTGGTGCACGCGATCCGCCGCATGCAGCAGGGCGACGCCGTGGTGCTCTACATGGACGGCCAGGCCGGCGTGCGCGCCGCGCGCGCCGCCCTGCACACGGCGACGTTCGAGTTCCTGAAGATCCCGCTGCGCATGCGCATCGGCCCCGCCCACCTCGCGCGCCGTGCGGGCGTCCCCGTGGTGCTCGCCGCGGCGTGGCGCGACCGGCTCGGCCGGCGGAGCGTCGAGTTCTCCGACCCGCTCCCGCCCCCCACCGGCGACGACGCGGAGACGCTCGCCGACGCCACGCGGCTCTACTACGCCTGGTTCGAGGAGCGGGTGCGCCGGCGCCCCGACCTGTGGTCGGGCTACCTGTGGTCGGGACTGGTGTGGGCCGAGACCGGGAGCGCGCCCACCGCGACGGTCGAGGACTTCGCGCGCGCGCAGGCGCGCGCACGCGAGCTGCTCGCGCGGGACCGCGGCGCCCGGCTGCGCGCCGACCCCGCGCGCGCGGGCTGCGTCGAGGTGCGGGGCGAATGGCTCATCGTGGAGGGCCCGACGCGGCGCATCCTCCAGGCCTCGCCGCTCGCCTGCGCCGTGCTGCGCGCCGCGCTGCGCGGCGAGCGCGTCGCGCGCCTGCCCCGCGCGACCGGCGCCGCGCCCGAAGCGCTCGCGACCGAGGTGGCGCGCCTCACGCTCGCGGGGCTGGCGACGATCGAGGAGTGAGGTCGGACGTCGCCTGCCGCAGCTCCCGGTGCCGGAAACAGCTCACCAGATGGTCGTTCACGATCCCGGTGGCCTGCATGAAGGCGTAGCAGATGGTCGAGCCCACGAAGCGGAAGCCGCGCCGTTTCAGCTCGCGGCTGAGCGCGTCGGACGCGGGGGTGCGCGCCGGGATCTCGCGCAGCGTGCGCGGCGCGTTCTGCCGCGGCTTCCCGCCCGCGAACCCCCAGATGAAGCGGTCGAAGCTCCCGAATTCGCGCTGCACTTCGAGGAACGCCTGCGCGTTCGCGACCGCCGCCCCGATCTTGAGCCGGTTGCGCACGATCCCCGGGTCGGCGAGCAGCGCGCGCAGCTTCGCCGCGCCGTAGCGCGCCACCTGCTTCGGGTCGAAGCGGTCGAAGGCGCGGCGGTAGCCCGCGCGCTTGTCGAGAATCGTGGACCAGCTCAGGCCCGCCTGCGCGCCCTCCAGGATCAGCATCTCGAACCAGCGACGATCGGAGTGCACCGGCACGCCCCACTGGCGGTCGTGGTAGGCGCGGTAGCGCGGCGTGGAGTTCCCCCAGGGGCAGCGGGACTTCCCGTCGAGCGACGCCGTACGCTTCCCGGGGCTCACCTCGCCTCCACCCTCACCCGCGCCTCGCCGGTGCGCACCAGCAGGTCGGGGTCGTACATCGCGCCGGCCGAGGCGGGGAGCGCGGTGAGGCTGCCGGCCATCTCGGGGCGCAGCAGGTACTCGATCGCGGTGTCGCCCTCGTCCGCCCGCTCCAGGAAGAACACCCCGCGCGTGTCGCGCGCCTCGGCGTGCGTGCCCCACGGCCACTCGGCGCCCTCGGGCAGCAGCTGGTCCACCTCGAAGCCCGCGGGGCGCGGATCCTCGACGATCAGGTGGTCGAGAGCGCGCGACGCGTGGAGCGTGAGCCGCACCAGCACCTGCTCGCCGACGTGGAAGCCCTGCTGCTCGGCGAGCGGCGTCACGAGCCAGCGCGGGCGGCCGCGGCGGTCAGCGGTGCGCTCGGCGTGGAAGTACTCGCGCGTGACGCGCAGGCGCTGCTCGGGCGAGGTGTCGGGGCCGGGACTCGGCACCAGCGCCTTCGCCTGCCACGACCAGTAGAGGCTCCCCGCGCCTTCCTTCGCGAGAGCGAGGCGGTTCTCGCCGGGCTTGAGCTTCGCTCCCGCGACGCGCACGCGCGCGCCGGGCGCGAAGGCGTCGGCCGGTTTCACGTCGCGCTCGAGCAGGCGCGCGCCGTTCCAGTCCACGCGCAGATGGTGGTCGGGCTTCGCCTCGGCGGGATGCGCGGCGAGGTAGCCAGCGAGCGCGATGGCAACCGGACCGGTGGTGCGCGTCGAGCGCCAGTGGTCGCCGCGCCGCCGCGCCGCGAGCCAGCGCACCACCTCCGCGGCGCGCGGGTCGGCGGGTGCGACCGCCACGAGCGCCGAGAGCGCGTACGCGGTGGTCTCGATGCCCTCGCCGAACCAGCCCTCTTCGCTCCCCTCCCAGTGGAGCCCCGCGCCGTCCTTCACCGCGCGGCCCATGAGCAGGTCGAGCAGCGCCTTCGCCTCCGCGGCGCGCCCTAGCGCGGCGTGGCCCTGGACCGCGAGCGCCAGGCCCGCGGCGCCCAGCCGCTCGCGCGCGCCGAAGGTGGCGAGCGCCAAGTCCTCGAGCCGGGGCTTCAGCTCGGGGAAGTACTGTTGCGCGTCAGGGAGCGCGAGCAGCGGGACCAGGTGCGCGAGCACGTAGGCCTCGCCATCGCCGCTGCGCACCTCGGCGAGCTGGCGCGGCAGCGCGCTGGTGGCTCGCAGCAGCGCGTGCCGGCTCGCCTCGGCGCCGTAGCCGAGCGATGCGGCCTGCGCCAGCGCGTCGAGCGCGAGCGCAGTCAGGTACGGGTCGCTCCCGCCCTCGCGCCACCAGCCCCAGCCGCCGTCGTCCGACTGGAGAGCGCGCAGCCGCTCGAGCGGGGGCGCCAGACGCTTCGCGGGATCCTCCCAGCCGGGCAGCGTGAAGCCGGCGCGCCGCGCGGCCGCTAGCATTGCGCTCGCCGGGAGCACGGCGTTCGCGGTCTGCTCGGTGCAGCCCCACGGGTAGGCGGCGAGGTACTGGAGCGCGCCGAGCGCCAGCGCCGCGGGCGAGGGCGAGAGCTCGAGCACGACCTCGCTGCCCGGGCGCACCAGGTCGGCGGGGAGCTGCACCACGAGGGTCTCGCCCGCTCCGGTCAGCACGCCCGCGCCGTGCGGCTGGAGCGCGACCGCGCGCGGCAGCACCGGTGTGCCCACCTCGAGCGCGTCCGCGTCGCTCTTCGCGCGGGCGCGGAACACGAACGTCGCGGACACGATCGAGTCCGCGTCCGCCGGCAGCTCACGCGCGATCGCGACCGGCCACTCGCCGCGCGACTCGCCGCCCGCGGGCAGGTCCGAGCGCCGCGACGGCCTGCCCGCGAGCTTCGCCGGGCCCTTCGCTTCGAGCGACTCCTCGACGCCGGTGAGCGGCGCGCGCGCGCGGTTGTTCACCACCGAGACCAGCACGGCCTCGTCGCCCGCCACGAACGCGCGCGGGCCGGCGAGCCGCGCCACCACTTCCTTCGTCACCAACGTCTTCGCCACCGCCTTCCCCACCAGCGTGCTGTCGGTGGCGCCGCGGCCGGTGATGCGCCACGTGGTGAGGTTGTCGGGCCAGCGGAACGAGACCGAGGCCTTCCCGTCCGCGCCGGTGAGCACGCTCGGCTCCCAGAACGCGACGTCGCGGAAGTCCTTCCGCGGCTCCTCGCGCCCGCCCTTGTCGGCGCCGCCGAAGTAGAGGGTGGGGAACGACACCGCCGTCGCCACCCAGTTGGGACGCCGGCCGTAGAACACGTCGTGCGGGTCGGGCGTCCGGTCGGGCCGGAGCGAGTAGATGGCCTCGTCCACCACGCCCAGCGACAGCTCGGCCGGCACCGGACGGCCGCGGCCGTCGGTGGTCGCGACGCCGATCCTCGCCTCGTCGCCGGGGCGGTAGGCGTCGCGGTCGGGCGCGAGCGCGATCTTCAGGTCGTGCCGCTCCGCCGCGACCTTCAGCTCGAGCGTGCGCGACTGCACTTCCCGGTTCTTGCGCACGTGGACCGTCACGAACACGTTGGGCGCGTAGCGCGCATGCATCGGGAACGTGACCAGCGCGGTGTTGCCGCGCAGCGCCAGCACCTGCACGTCCTCGATGTCGCGCCCCTCGACCGCGGCGAGCAGCGTGGCGTTGCGGATGTCGGTGTTGACCAGGATGCGCGCGCTGTCGCCGGGCTGGTAGCGCTCGCGGTCGGCGCGCGCCTCGAGCGCGGGATAGCGGTAGGCGTACTCCGCCACCTTCGCGTCGTAGACCCACACCGAGCTCGCGGCGGTGATGACGTTGCCCTTCGCGTCCTCGGCGCGCGCGCGGACGTCGAGCCGCCCCGAGCGCGCGGGCGCGGGCGTGAGCGAGACGAACCCGTGGCCCAGCGTGTCGGTCGTCACCGTCGCTTCGGCGAGCGCGCGGGTCGAGCGCACGTAGCGGCGCTCGAGCGGGTTCCAGGCGTCCTGGTCGAGCGTCACCGTGACCGCGGCGCTCACCGCCCTGCCGGCGTGGTCCCTGGTCGCGACCTCGATGGGGATCGCGTTCCCGGCGTTCACCAGCCAGCTCCCCGGCTTCACCGTCACGGTGAAGAGCCCGCGCCCCATCACCGCGCTGCCGCGTCCCGCGACCTGCCGGCCCGCGGCGTCCGCCACCTCGACCTCGAGCGTGAGCCTGCGGTCATAGGTGGTGCGCAGCGGCTGGAACGCGAGCGCCACCGTCCCGTCCACGTCGGTGCGCGCCTCGCCGCTCTTCAGGACGCGGCCGTAGCCGCCGTCGCCCTCGTCGCTCTCGTCCTCGCCGGCGAGCGCGTCGGGACCGAGTCGCGTCTCGAACAGGTGGTAGCGCACCTGCGCGCCGAACACCGGCGCGCCGAAGAAGTAGCCGGCCTTGACGGCGAACCGCACCTCGTCGCCGCTCACGTAGACCTCGCGGTCGGGCGTGACCTCGACGCGGAACTCGGGCTTGCGGTACTCCTCGACCGCGAGCGAGGCGGTCGCGCCCGCGCGCCCCACGCTCGCGCGCAGCGACCAGTCGCCGAGCGGCAGCTCCCGCGGCAGCGCGATCGCCCCGTCCATCGAGCCGCGCGGCGAGAGCCGCGGCGGCGCCACCTCGACGCCGGCGCCGTCGGGCCCGGTGAGCGAGACGCTCACGCCGCTCGCGTCGGGCATCGCGTATCCGCTGTCGGTGGCCTTGCGCGCGAACGCCTTCCAGTAGACGGTCTGGCCCGGGCGGTAGATGGGGCGGTCGGTGTAGAGGAAGAGCTGGTCGCCGCTCTGGTCCGCCGCCGGCGTGAGCGGCACGTCCACCACCGAGATGCCGTTCGACTCGCTGGCCGCCACGATCCGCACGCGCCGGGACGCGCCCGCGAGCGCGAGCGACGCGATCCCGCGCTCGTCTGTGACGGCGTGCGGCGCGCCGGCCGCACCGCGCGTCATGGTCCAGTTCATGCCGGGCATCCCGCCGGGCGGCGCGGCCACCACGGTGACCTCGGCGCCCCCGATCGGGCGCCCGCTCTTCAGGGACGCGGCCGAGACCAGCACCTGCGTCTTCGAGCGCTTGACCAGCAGCGAGAGGTCGGTGACGAAGAAGATGACGCGCCGCTCGATGGTCCCCGCGCGCCCGGCCAGCAGGTAGGCGCCGGGCAGCACGCCCTGCGGCAGAGTCAGCTCCTCCTCGCGCCAGCTCCACGGCGGACCCTCGGCTGTGACCTTCTGCCAGTTCTCGACGCGCGCGAGGCCGGTGGTGTCCCCGCCCTGCACGAGCGCGCGGAAGTCGCGCTCGGGATCCAGCAGCCGCGCGGCCGGGATCTCGTAGAGCGCGAGATCCACCAGCCCGACGCGGAACGAGCGCAGCCCGATCTTGATGGGCTGATCCAGGCCGAACGCGTCGCGCAGGAGCACGAAGGCCAGCTCGGGCGCGCGCGGCGTCACGGTGAGCGCCACACCGCCGCGCGACTCGCCTTCGCGCAGCGCGACCGTCTCCTTCGCCACCGCGTTCTCGAAGCCCTCGTGCGTCACCTCCACCCGGTAGCGGCCGGGCGGGAGGTCGCCGATGACGAAGCTGCCGTCCGCGCCGGTGGTGCCCACGCCCTCGGCGGGGCCGCGCGCCGTCACCGTGAGCCCCGCGGCCGGCCCGCCGTCGGCGAGATGCACGGCGCCCGCGAGCGATGCCGGGCGCGTGAGCCTGGCCGGCAGCGAGGTGGTCTCGCCGCGCCGCACCGAGACGCGCCCCGCCTCGAAGGACAGCAGCTCGTTCGCCTCGACCGTGACCGTCCAGGTGCCCTGCGCCAGGTCCGCGAAGCGCGCCAGCCCCGCCCGGTCGCTGAAGACCGGCGCGGGCTGCGGGCGCACGCCCTCCCACCACTGCCCCGCACGCTCCGAGCGCACCGACACCTTCGCGTTCGCGACCGGCGTGCGCCCCGACCC
>CAYHRW010000004.1:4149-7636 GCA_964359105.1 uncultured bacterium | reverse complement strand
CCCGGTCACCCTCACCTCGATCGCGCCCGCGCGCTCGAGCGGGACCACCACGTCGGCCGCGCGCTGCGCCGCGGGGAGCTGCCAGTTGCCGAGCACGAAGTCGGCGTAGCCCGCCGCCGACACGGTGAGCGTGTACCAGCGCTCGGTGGCCACCCGCTCGAGCGCGAATCTGCCCTGCGCGTCGGTGCGCGCACGGTAGTAACCCTGGCCGCCCCCGGTGTTCGCGAGCTCCACCACCGCGCCCGCGACCGGCGCCTGCGTGTCCACGTCCAGCACCCGCCCGGTGAGGCGCGACCCGGCGGCGCGCGCTGGCGCGGGCGCGAGCGACGCGATCAGGACGAGCGCGGCGACCAGCAACAGCAGCCTGGGGCTACTCATCGTGAGTCTCTCCTCTGGCGGGGGGTTCGGGCTCGGCGATCACCACGGCGGGGAATCTGTAGCAGTCGAGCGGTCCTTCGAGCAGGCCCGAGCGCCGCGCCTCGCGCAGCGCCCAGCTCACGGTGCGCGCCTCGCCGGGCAGGAACGCGACGTGCCCGCGCGCGGAGCCGACCAGCAGCCCCTCGCGTCCGGGATCCACGCTCAACGGGTCGGCGACCTCGCGCGCCTCGCCCGCGAACGCGATCACGACCCGCAGCCCGGCCAGCTCCTCGCGCCGCACCGGCGGGCGGCGCGGGTCGGCGCGCAGCGCGTCGAGCGCGAGCGCGCGCACGCACTCGGCGAGCGGTCCGCGCGGCGGCACGACGCTCCCCACGCACGCGCGGGTGGCGCGCCCGCGCGCCAGGCTCACGTAGAGCGCGCCGGGCTCGCCCGGCCAGTCGGGGACGCCGGCGGTGTCCACCGGCGCGCCGCTCCAGTAGCTCTCCATCGCCGCGCGGGCGAGCGCCAGGAGCCGCGCGGCGGCCGGAGTGCGTGCGAGGTCGCGGCACGGCGCGAGCGCGTCGGCGGCCTGCGCAGCGCCGGCGCACACGAGCAGGGCCGCGGCGGCCAGCGTGACCCGGCGCGCAGCGGCGCGGGCGCGTGGAGGGCGGACGGCGCGGGTGCGCGGCGTGCGGGACACGCTCAGCGGCTCCCGTCCCGCGTGCGCGACGGCGGGTAGTGGTCGCGGTGCACCAGCTCGCGCGCCGTCTCCTGCGCGCCGTTCCTGCGCACGCGGTAGAGCTCGACGTCGCGCCCCGGCAGCCCCACGGCGTCGTCGGGCGCGGGCGACTCCAGCTCCACGGTCTCGAGGTCGAAGGACTCCGCGCCCTCCTGCTCGCCCTCGAAGCGCGCCGCGAGCGTCGAGCCCAGCACGTCCACCCGCAGGCGCACCTTCTGCTCGAGGTCGTTGCGGATCCGCAGGTCCTTCGCGCCCCACGCGATGGTGGCGTCCTCGCCGAGCGGGACGTAGTCCACCGGCGAGGAGTGCCGGTGGCGCTCCTCGGCCGAGAGCCCGGAGAGCAGCGCCGCAACGAACACGGTCGAGGCCACCTGGCACACGCCGCCGCCCACCTGCACCTGCCGCGTCTCGCGCAGGATGACCGGCGCCGGCCGGTAGCCGCGCTCCACGGTGCGCGGACCGACGCGCCGGTTGAAGGAGAGCACCTCGCCCGGCATCAGCACGACGCCGTCGAGCGCCTGCACCGCGAGTCGCAGGTTTTGCGTGCGCGCCGGCGACGAGCCGGCGAGCGGGGTGGCGAAGGAGCCGAGGGCGACCGGGAACTCCTCGGCAGGGGGCGCGGCGGCGCCGGCCGCGGCGGTCGCGGCGAGCGCGGCGGCGAGCGCGGCGGCGAGCGCGACGGGAGCCGGGGAGCGCATCGCGGCGGATAGTAGCCGCAGCGTTCCCCGCCTGCTACCCCGAACCCGCACGGACGCACGCGCGCCCGCGTCGGACGACCGGCGGGCGGCGCCAGCGCCCCAATCGGCTGGACCCGGGTGTAACATACCGGCTGTCCATCCCCACCTGGAGACACCGCTGGCCGCCACCACTGTCCCTCCGATCCCGCCGCGCGCACGAGCGCCCTGGACCTGGGTGCTCGCCGCCGTCCTGGCGTTCGCCGTCCTGGTGCGCGTGCGCGAGGCGCTCGCGACCCGGTTCTGGTTCGACGAGATCTTCACCCTCTCGATCGCTCGCGCGGGATTCCCCGGCCTGTTCGGTCTGGCCGCGGCCGATGTCCATCCGCCGCTCCACTACCTCGCGGTGTGGGCGTGGCGGGCGCTGGGCGGCGAGGGCGACCTGTGGCTCCGGACGCTCTCGATCCTGTTCGGCGTCGCGACTGTCGCGGTGCTCGCCGGTCTGGCACGCGGGATGTTCGACCGGCGCGCCGCCCTGGTGGCGGCGGCGCTGCTCGCCATCCATCGCTCCCACGTCTACTTCTCCGCCGAGTCGCGCTCGTACATCCTGCTGTGGCTCTGCTACGCGCTCCTGCTGTGGTTCGCGTGGCGCTGGGTCGAGCGCGGCCGGCGGCGGGACGCCGCAGGGTTCGTGCTCGCGGCGGCGGGAGCGCTCTACACGCACTACCAGGCCGCCATCGTGCTGGCCTGCGTCGGGGCGTGGGGACTGGTGGCGCTGCGCCGCGACCGCCGCCGGCTCCTCCAGTGGATCGGCCTCTCGCTGGCGGTGGCGGTGCTCTTCGTCCCGCAGCTGCCGACGTTCTTCGCGCAGCTCCAGCGCGTCCAGGCCGCACGCTGGGCCCCACCCGACAGCCCCGGCGGGCTCCACGACTTCCTCAGGCAGCTGTCCTTCGGCGCGGGCTACCTCATCCTGCCTCTGATCCTGCTCGCCACCCTCCCGCTCTTCGACCGCCAGCGAAGGCGGGCCGTTTCGCTTCTCTGGGCGTTCGGGCTCCCGCCCCTGCTCTACTCCTACCTGGGCTCCATGCAGGGCGGGTATCTCTACACGCCGCGCTACATGTTCTTCGTCCTGCCCGTCTGGTGCGCCCTGCTCGCCGCCGGCATCACGGGGCTGCGCTGGAGCTGGCTGCGCGGTGGGCTCACGCTGGCGGTCTTCGCGCTGGGCCTGCGCTCGCTGGCGCTGCACCAGCCGCACCAGGAAAGCGTGTCGCTCGCTCAGGCCGGAGCATACTTGGAAAAGCACGTCCGGCCCGGCGACCTGGTCTTCCATGCCGAGACGCACAGCATGCTCTTCTTCACGCGCTACATGCCGCGCCTCGGACGCCACCGGCTGCTCCTCGCCAATCCGCCGCTGGAGTACTACGAGGGCGCGCTCTTCATCCCGGACTCCGTCCGCGCGACACCCGAGGGCTTTGTGCGGGCACGGGAGAGCCGCGCGCGCTGGTGGGGCGTGCACACCCGGCACGCCAGCACGCACGCGCCACCCGCGCTCGAGCTGCTCCGCGCCGGAAGCCACGGAACACCGCTCCGCTTCGGGCTGACGACGGTGATGAGGGGGATGGGGGCGGATTCGGCGGGGGCGGAGAGCCCGGGTCGCGTCGCGAGGTAGGCGGCCGGCAGTTCCCCCCCCCCCCCCGGCCCGGGCCCCCGGCCCCGC
>CAYHRW010000004.1:0-4139 GCA_964359105.1 uncultured bacterium | reverse complement strand
GGCGTTTGGGGGGGGGGCCGGGCGCCGGGGTGGGCTCACGTGTTCGGTGGGCGGGCCGCCGCGGTCGCCGGGGGCGGCCGCCACCTCGGCCCGGAGCCCGGCGAAGCTGGGCTCGCGGGCACGCATCCCTCACTTCACGAACAGCATCTCGCGGTACTTGGGCATCGGCCACAGCTCGTCGTCCACCTGGGCTTCGAGCCGGTCCGCCGCTTCGCGCGCCTGCGCCATGAGCGGGCGCACCCCGTCGACCAGCCGCCGTGCGCACGCGGGCTCGTCGTGAAGCGCGAGCACTTCGTCGAGCAGCTTCTCCAGCTGGTGCGTGGCCCCGGCGACGTCGCCCAGCGCCCCCGCCACCGCCTGCAGCCGGCCTTCGAGCGCGCGCGCCGCCCCCGCCGCCGGCCCGCCGGACGCGCTGCTCCACGCCGCGGCCGATTGCGCGAGCTGTTTCTCCCCCGCCGGGATCACGAGGGTGTTCAGCATCTCGAGCAGCGTCTCGGCCTCGAGCGCGACGTGCTTGATGTAGCGCTCGAGCGCCACGTTGTAGCGGCTCGTCAGCTCGACCTCGGAGAACACGCCCTGCTCGCACAGGAACGCGGTCCGCTTCGAGTCGCGCAGCACCGCGAGCGCCGCGGGCGTGTCGGTGAGGTTCGGCAGGCCGCGCCGCGTCGCCTCCTTGCGCCACTCCTCGCTGTAGTTGTTGCCCTCGAAGCGCACCGCGGTGGTCTCGGCGAACACCTCGCGCAGCAGCTCGAGCACCGCCTGGTCGCGCCCCCCCTTGTTGCCGGCGAGCTTCGCCTGGAGCCGCGCGCCCATCTGGCCGAGCGCGTCGGCGACGCCGGCGATCAGCATCATCAACGGGCCGGCGCAGTTCATCGAGCTGCCCACCGCGCGGAACTCGAACTTGTTCCCGGTGAAGGCGAACGGCGAGGTGCGGTTGCGGTCGGTGTAGTCCCGCGCGAGCTGCGGGAGCTTGCCCACGCCCATCTCGATCACGAAGTGCTCGACGTCCTCACCGGCGCTGCCCGCCACGGTCTTCTCGATGATGCGCGTCATCTGGTCGCCGACGAACACGCTGATAATCGCGGGCGGCGCCTCGTTCGCGCCGAGCCTGAGGTCGTTGTTCGCGGTGGCGATGGCGCAGCGCAGCGCGTCGGCGTGGTCGTGCACCGCCTTCAGGCACACCGCCATGAACGCCAGGAAGCGCAGGTTCTGGTGCGGCGTGCGGCCCGGGTCGAGCAGGTTCTCGCCGCGGTCGGTGACCAGGCTCCAGTTGCAGTGCTTGCCGCTGCCGTTCAGGCCCTCGAACGGCTTCTCGTGGAACAGGCACACGAAGTGGTGCTTGAGTGCGACCTTGCGCGCCACGTCCATGGCCAGCGCGTTGTGGTCGTTGGCCATGTTCACGTCCTCGAAGATCGGCGCCATCTCGAACTGCATCGGCGCGACCTCGTTGTGGCGGGTCTTCACCGGGATGCCGAGCCGGTGCAGCTCGAACTCCAGCTCCTCCATGAACGCGAGCACGCGCGGCGGGATCGAGCCGAAGTAGTGGTCCTCGAACTGCTGGCCGCGCGGCGACGACGCGCCCACCAGGGTGCGGTCGCACAGCACCAGATCGGGCCGGAGCGCGAAGTGGTCGCGGTCCACCAGGAAGTACTCCTGCTCGCAGCCCAGCGTCGCTCCGACCGACTGCACGTCCACGTCGCCGAGCAGCTTGAGGAACGCCACCGCCTGCCGGTTGAGCGCCTCGAGCGCGCGCAGCAGTGGCGTCTTGTGGTCGAGGCTGTGGCCGTGGTAGCTGATGAACACCGACGGCACGCACAGCGTGCGGCCGTTGACGCTCTCGACCAGGAACATCGGCGAGCTGGGGTCCCACGCGGTGTAGCCGCGCGCCTCGAACGTGGTGCGCATGCCGCCCGAGGGGAACGAGCTGGCGTCGGGCTCGCTCTGCGTGAGCTGGGAGCCCGAGAACTTCTCCAGCACCTTGAGCTCACCGGGGATCTGCACGTTCAGGTCTATGAAGCAGTCGTGCTTCTCGGCCGTGAGCCCGGTCATGGGCTGGAACCAGTGCGTGAAGTGGGTCGCGCCATGCGAGGTCGCCCACTCGCGCGCCGCGGCCGCGATGGTCTCGGCCACCTCGCGCGACAGCGGCGCGCCGGCGCGCAGCGTGGCGAGCAGCGCCTGGTAGGCCTCGCGCGGCAGGCGCTCCTTGAGCTTGATGAGGTCGAGGACGTGCCGCCCGAAGTAGGCGCTCACCGGCGAGCGGTGGCCGTCGGGCTGGCGCGGGGGATCGAAGGTGCGTGGCTGGCGCTGGTGCACGGCGAGGTGCGCCGCGCGGCGGGAAGGCGATGGCATGCGCTCCTCCAGGCTTGCGACCCCGCCCGAGCCTTCCGGCCCGCCGGGATCGTCGGGGACGTGGGCCTCGCCAAGAGCTGTGCCCGCGGGAAGCCCCTGCATCGAACCGCGCCCATTGTATCGGCTTCTGCGACGCAGGTCTTGCTCCTCTTCTCGGACGCCGCGACGGCACCGGGCCGGTCGGCCACGGCGGCGTTGACCGTCCGGGGCGCCTGGCGGCATGATTCGGCGGTCGGGCCGGGGGGCCCGGCGCTCCTCTCCTTCATCCGCGAGGGCCGCATGACAGGCCACATCCGTGTCCGATCCGCCGCGCTGGTTCTGCTCCTTCTTCTGACTCCTGCCGCGGGCTGCCGCAGGAGCAACCCGGCGGCTCCGGGACCCTCCGGATCCGCACTCCAGACCCTCTGGCCGAACGAGGACGGCAGGTCGTGGACGTACCGGTCCGTCGAGCGCGGCTGGGGGGACACCGGCGGGCGGGTCTATCAGACGTTGGACTCGGTGCCGCCCGCGCCTTCACTCACGGAGATCGCGGCCATCCTCGGAACCCAACCGATCGGGACCGTCACCAGATCCGATTCGGCGACCTACCGGCTCCAGTTCGCGGGCACGATCACGACCCAGTCGGGCGTGACGAAGCAGTATCTCCGCGAGACCCTGATCCGGCCATCGCAACCGGCCGCGCCCTCACGCGTGCGTTCCGGCGAAGCGGCGTTCTTCGCACAGTTGTGGCGCGCCCGCCCCGACCTTCGGCCTCGGAACGCAGCCCGGGTGCCGTTCGCCCGCATGCTGGCGGATACATCCGACTGGTACGCCTCGATCTTCCTGCACGGGTACGCGTGGGAGAAGACCGCGCAGTGGATCGGGACCTACGGGGACGTGGACACGCTGCTCGCGTGGAAGTACCTGACCGCGAACCTGTGGCCCGGGAGCGAATTCACGCACCAGTTGGTCCCTGCGCTCGCCAGCGACGTCTGGCTCCGCGGGCGCATCCTGGGAACCCGCCCGGTGCAGACGCCGGCCGGGACCTTCCCGAACGCGCTCCTGTGCCTCTACCTCGTGGACTACGGCATCGTCCAACTCACCGACCCCGCGGGGAACCCGGCCGGCTTCACGCGCTCGTACGGCTACGGGGCGGTGTGGTACGTGGACGGCATTGGCCCGGTCGCGTGCTACGAGCGGAAGATGCTGACGGTGGGAGGCGGCTCGGTCGGCTACGGCGACATCACGCTCGGGCTGACGTCGTTCTCACCGGCGCTCGTGGCCTGGAGGGCGTGGTAGGACCACGCGGCAGCGCGAGCCGGCCGGTCAGGCGGTGTTGAACAGCGACAGCACCACGCCGAGCGCGGTCGCCGCGAGCAGCGCAAGCGCCAGCACCTGCACCAGCGCGCTCTCGCGCTTCTCGTCGCCGAAGCGCATCGCCGTCGCGGCCAGCCAGCCGCCCGCGAAGCCGCCGGCGTGGGCCCAGTTGTTGACGTGCGAGAGGAAGAAGCCCATCACGAACAAGACGATGGCCCACTGCCAGAGCTGCGCCGTCATGTGAGTGCTGCCGCGGCGGCGGCCGTAGACGATGAGCGCGGCGAGCAGGCCGAAGATGCTGCCCGAGGCGCCGACCGACGGGTAGGGGCTCAGCACGTCGGAGAGCGCGAAACCCGCCACGCCCGCGAGACTGAAGATCACGAACGCGCGCGCCGGTCCGTAGGTCTCGGTGACCGCCGGGCCGAGCTGCCGGATCCACATCACGTTGAAGAAGATGTGGAGCAGCCCGCCGTGCAGGTAGATGGCGGTGAGCA
>CAYHRW010000003.1:26841-36770 GCA_964359105.1 uncultured bacterium | reverse complement strand
CGGCATCATGAACATCATGCTGGTCTCGGTGACCGAGCGCACCCGCGAGATCGGCATCCGCCGCGCCATCGGCGCGCGGCGACGCGACATCCTGCTCCAGTTCCTGTTCGAGTCGGCGTTCCTCTCGCTCGCGGGCGGCGCGCTCGGCGTGGCGCTCGGGGCGCTGGCCGCGCGCGCGGTGTCGCAGCTCGCGCACTGGCCGACCATGGTGAACCCGGGCGCGGTGCTGCTCGCGTTCGGGTTCGCCTCGATGGTCGGCGTGTTCTTCGGATTCTACCCCGCCCGTCGCGCCGCCGGCCTCGATCCCGTGGACGCGCTGCGCTACGAGTAGCGGATCAGCGGATGATGGCGATCCGCTGGGACGCCGCCTCCCGCCCGTCGAGCGTGAGCCTGGCGAAGTAGAGCCCCGCGCCGAGCCGCGGCAGCGCGGTTCGCAGCTCCGAGGCCCCGGGCGTCGCGTTCCCCTTCCACAGCATCGCCACGCGCCTCCCGGCCACGTCGTAGAGCGACCACTCGACCTCCGCGGCGCGCGGGAGCACCAGGCTCAGCCGCAGCGCGTCGCGCGCGGGGTTGGGCCATGCGCGGCCGATGCTGGAGCCGGCCGTGAGGAGCGGCACGTCGAGCGCGCCGCCGGGCGAGGTGACGCGCACCTTGTCCACGAGCCAGCCGTCGAGGCCGAGGAAGCTGTCGGCCAGCATGCGGAAGCGGATGCGCACCGGCCCCGGCGCGTAGGGCGAGAGGTCCGCGCTCACGGCGTGCCAGCCGCCCGAGCTGCCGCTCCAGCACGGCGTGCCGCGCTGGAACGGGTTCGAGTTCGAATAGAACGCGCGCGGGTAGCCGCCCTGCGGCGTGAGCACCTGGTACGCGCCGCCGTTCACCGAGATCTCGAGCCGCGCGCCGTCCCACGCCCACACGCCGCCCGCCTCCTCGAGCTCGTAGCGCTGGTCGAAGCCGAGCGTCGTGCCGGAGACGATCCCCGAGAGCACCGGCGTGTAGAGGTTGGCGTCCAGGTGCGGCGGGTAGGGGAGCGGCGCATCGGCGCCGCACTTCCACGCGGTACCGCCGGAGGGCGACGACGCCTCCTGCGTCAGGTGCCAGGCGTCGCGGTACGAGTACCAGTAGAGGCTGTGGGTCCAGCCGGCGGGGCCGTTCTCGAAGTCGTCGGTCCAGTCGAGCTCGACGGCGAGCGTGTCGTACGCGGGGTTCGAGGTCGCGAGGTTGTGCGCGGCGGCGCGGTCGCGCGCGGCGAAGCGGGAGGCGACGCGCTGCCCGGGCAGGACGCCTGCCCCGATCGCGGCGGCGAAGGAGTCGCGGCCGGCGGGGGTGCACGCCACGCTCGAGGGCGGCCCGCCGTCCACCGCGACCTCGACCCACACCGAGTCCACGCCCAGGTTGTCGGTGACGCGCGCGATCAGGGTCTGCGGCAGGCGGCCCGCTCCCTGGCGGTGGACCGGCACGTGAGCGATCACGGGCGGCGTGAGGTCGGGACCGACGGCGTAGGCGTGCGGCGCGGCAGGCCCCGCGGGTGGGTCGAACGCCTCGATGCCCGCGGAGTCGCTCGCGGCGTAGAGGTAGTACTCGGCCGGCCCGCCCGATGGGAGCGCGGGCAGCGTGCCGGCGAACGAGTCGGCCCCCGCGGGGCCGAGCGGGATCGCGGTGAACGGGCCGGCGCCGACCGGGCGCCAGAACGCGCGCGCCGACGACGGGTCCACCGCGATGCGGATGCCACCCGGCGCGATGGTCACGCGCGCGCCGACCGGGCGCGGCGAGAGCGCGTCCTCGGTGTCGTGAAGGGGCGCGTGCGCGATGTGGACGCGGCCGGCCTGCGAGGCGAGCGAGAGGTCCACGGCGCCGAAGCCCTGCGTGGCGGCCGCGAAGTAGGGTCCGAAGCGGGCGCGGAAGTTCCCGAGCTTGGCGAGATCGGCCGCGCTCGCCGCGCTGTCGCGCGCGGTCACGAGCACGAACGCCACGCGGAAGACGTGCGGCGCCACGCTCGCATCCGGGACGCGCGGGCCGTGCACGGCCTCGATGTCCGAGACGTGCCACCAGGTCGCGCGCCCGCGGCAGCCGAGGCCGACGAACGGCGAAGTGTACGGCACGTAGGTCCCGGGCGGATCGAACGACGTCGGGTCGTTCACCACGAAGAACGAGTCCGTCTCGGCCCTGGTGCGCAGGCCCATCAGGTAGAGGTCGAGCGCGCCGAAGCCGGCCGATACCCCGTCGGTGCGGAACGAGTCGGGCCCGATCCTCGCCCAGTTGCAGCCCTCCTCGAGCGAGGAGTCGGCGTCGAGGAAGAAGTTCCAGTGCTGCCAGTCGCGCCCGAGCAGTGCCGGCGAGGTGTTCCCCGCCGAGTCCACGAAGGTGTAGGCGAGCCAGCGGTGGCCGAACTCGTGCGCCAGCACGTCGAGCGTGCTGAAGGTGTCGCCGCCGATGTTCGAGTCCGGGTCGGCCGGGTACTTCGCCAGCCCGTTCATCGAGAGGATGGTCTCGAGGCGGGCGGGGCTGCCGAAGCCGGGGCCGAGGTCGTAGGGATCGAGCCCGATGCCCTGCGTGGTGTTGCGGATCACGTAGGCAGCGGCGAGCGCCGTGGGCGAGCCGAGCCAGGCGGAGAGCCCGCTCGCCAGGTAGATGGCGAGGAAGTCGTAGTCGTCGCCGTGCGTGCCGTAGAAGGCGCGCGTGACCGACGCCAGGTCGAGGTTCGGGTTGTTGTTCTTGTCGAGGAAGAAGAACGTGCCGTCGTCCTCGAGCACGGCGATGCCGAGCGTGTCGGTCGAGAGCGGCGAGGGCGCGGGGGAGAGGTCCGCGCGCTCGAGGTGGCGGAGCAGCGCCTCCGCTGCCGACTCGATTCGCGTGCCGCACACGCTGCCGGGCCCGGCCTCGGCGCGCGCGGTCTCGAGCCCGAGCGGGCGCAACGTCTCGATGGGGATCGAGCGCGCGTCGGGCGCCGGGTGACCGTGCGCGGGCGGAGCGGGCGTCACCGCCAGGGCGAGGGCGAGGGCGAGAGGGAGGCGGAGGCGCATGTCGAAGCTCGAGGGGAACGCAGGGTCGGGGCCGCGCGGCCACGGTCGTGTGCGCGGGAAGTCTACCACCGCCCGCGGCTCGCGGCTCCCGCTCAGTGTCCCGGAGCGTCCGTGCCGCGCGGATCGTGGAACCACGTGTCGCCGGGGCCGCCGCGCGCGGGGCGGTCCGCCGTGGCGGCCGCCGGCAGCCGGTCGTGCTCCGCGCGCGTGAGCCACACGGTGGGCCGCCCCGTGGTCCACGCCACGAAGTCGGGGGTGTCGGAGAACATGAGACCGCCGCCCGAATGGTCGCGCAGCGCCGCGCGCTCGGCCGCGAGCCGCGTCGCGAGCGCCCGGGATTCACGCGCCGCGTCACTCAGCGCGGGCGCGATGGATGGCAGCACGAGCAGGAGCAGGAACCCGATCCAGGCGCGCGGACGCCGCCCCCACGGCGGGGCGCGGCGCGCGATCGCGCTCGTCCCGGTCGCCGCCGCGAGCGCCCACAGCGGCAGGAAGGGCGTGAGGTAGCGCGAGTCGTAGAGCGTCGCGGTCATGACGGCGAGCGGGATGAGCGTGCAGGCCAGGGCCACCGCGGTCGCGCGGCGGCCGGTGGCCGAAGCGAGCCCGGCGATCGCTCCGCCCGCCGCGAGCCACCCGGTCGCTCCGGTCGGGACGAGCAGCGCACGCTTCAGGACGTGCGGCAGGTTGTCGAGCCACTTGGTGGGGAGCGAGGGCAGCGCCGCGGCGAGCGTCTCGGGCCAGCGCGCGGGAGGGAGATCGAAGTCGCGCAGGATGGTGAGCCCCGGCCAGCGCACGGAGTAGCCGGCCGCGAGGTAGCCCGAGAGGTTGAAGAAGGGCGAGCCGGTGGCGCGGAAGCCGTGCCAGCACCACGGCGCCACGACCGCGACCACGCCCGGTACGAACGCGCGCAGGCCCGCGCGGCCCGCGAGCACGGCGAGCACCGGCGCGGCCACGAGCATCTCGGGCCGGGTGAGGCACGCCGAGCCGAGGGCGAGCCCGCCGGCGAGCGCGCGCGGCCGCTCGCGCTCGAGCAGGTCGAGCGCGAGCATGAAGAGCGCGGCGCCGAGCGCCAGCGAGACGTCGTGGTGGACCGCGCGCAGCGTGAGCGGCGCGAGCGTGAAGAGGGCGGCGGCCGCGATCCCCACCGGCTCGCCGAAGTGCCGCCGGCCGAGACGGAACGTGAAGAGCGCGGCCAGCGTCGCGAACAGCGCGGCGAGCATCGCGATCCGGTCGAGCGCGCCCGGGCCGAACAGCGCCAGCAGCGGCGCCAGGATCAGCGGCAGCAGGGGCCCGTGGACCAGCACGGGCACCGAGAGATGCGCGTCGCGCAGCGTCCAGAGCGGCGGGTGGATCACGCCGGTGCGGAAGCCCTCGCCGGCGAGCAGGTGCCGCGCGGCCACGCCGTACTCCCAGGTATCGTCGAGCGGGTCGGGCGTCCCCGCGCGCAGCACGCCGAGATCCAGCACCCAGAAGCACGCGGCGCACAGCAGCACCGCGAGCGCGGCGCGACGGTCAGCGCGAGGTCGCACGCGAGCCGGCGGCGGCGGGCCGCTCGTCGAGGGTGAGGCGCACGCGGTAGTTCCCGGCGCGCTTCTCCGAGGGCTCCCCGGGCCAGCCGCGCACGTCCAGCGTGCCGGCGCGCTTCCCGGCCTCGTACGCCAGCGAGAAGTGGTCGCGTCCCGCGGCCCGTTCAGTCACGTCGGCGTGATGGACTGCGACCAGGCTGTCCACGGCGCGGCGCAGCGCCGGGACCACGGCCTCGGGCTCGCCGGTCACCACGTTCAGGTCGGTCTCCGACTCGTAGTGCACGACCCACGCGCGGCCTTCGCGATGGTCGTCGCGCGCGCCGTTCGAGCTCCAGCCATTGAAACTGGTCTTGCCGAGCGCGCGCTCCGCGAGCATGCCCGCGTTCTGTCCGCGGATCGTCTCGCAGAACGCGCTGGGCCGCTCGCGCGCGGGGTCCTGCGGCGCGCGCACGCAGCTGGAAAGCGCGATCACCGTCAGCGACAGCAGGCAGGCGCGGCTCATGGGCGGCTCTCCCGTGCGGTGGGCGTCGGTGCCATCGCCGGACATTCTGGTCGCGCGCGACATCCTCGCGCAAGGAGCATCTGGGCACGCGGGGGCCGTGCTATAGTGCCGCTCCTTCCATGATCGGGAGCCGCGCGTGAACCTCGACTGGGGCCGCCTGAAGGCGGTGGTGCTCGAAAGCGACGACTGGGGCCTGTGCGCCTGGTCGGCGGACGAGGACGCGCACCGCGCGCTCGCCGGCATGCGCGCGTTCCGCAGCCCGGCGGGGCGGATCTACGGACGCTCCACCCTCGAGAGCGCGGCCGACGTGCGCGCGCTCGCCGACACCCTGCTCGAGTTCCGCGGCGGCGACGGCGTCGCGCCGGTGGCGCAGGCCAACACCGTGATGGCCGCGCCCGACTACGCCAGGCTCGCCGCACCGCGCTTCGAGTGCGACGCGCTCCCGCTGGTCTTCCTGCCCGAGACGCCCTCGCGCTGGCAGCGGCCTGGGTTGTGGGCGCAGGTCGAGCAGGCGATCGAAGCCGGCGCGTGGTGGCCGGAGCTGCACGGTCTCCACCACCTGCCCGCGCACGCATGGCTCTCCGCGCTGCGCCGCGGCGACGCCGACGCGCGCGCGGCCTTCGAGCACCAGTGCCCGGTGTGTGGCGCCGTCGAGGCGAGCGGGGAGTTCGACCCGACCGAGCCCGCCGATCAGCGCACGCGCGGCATCGCGACCGCGGTCGAGCGCTTCACGAGCCGGTTCGGCCGCGCGCCATCGTCGCTCTGCCCGCCCGACTACCGCTGGGACGAGCGGCTCGAGGACGACGCCGGGCGGCTCGGGGTCACCACCCTCCAGGGCCATGCCGAGCGCGTGGGGCCGCTGCCGCGGCTCCGGCGCCTGATCCACCGCCACCGCTGGCCGCTCCGGGTGGGCGCGCGCTTCTATCTGCCGCCGCGCCACGCCTTCGAGCCGCGCGGGAGCGCGTCGAGCGACGCTCCGCTCGGCGCCGCCGTGGCGCACCGCGCCGTGCGCGCGGCGTGGCGGCGCGGACAGCCGGCGATCGTGAGCACGCACCGCCTGAACTACGCGCACCTCGACGCTCCCTGGTCCGAGGCGGGGCGCGCGGCGCTGCGCGACCTGCTCGCGCGGCTCGCGGCGGACGGCGCCGCGTTCCTCACCGACGCCGAGGTGCGCCAGCTCCTCGAGCGCGGCTGGTCGGTGCGCCCGGTCGGGACTCGCGGCGCGCTGGTGCGCTCGGCCGGCGCATCGGCGACCGTGCGCTTCCCGGCGCCCGCGGGCGTGACGGGCGCGAGCAGCGCCGGGGCGAGCGTCGTGCTCGAAGGGAGCGACGTGGCGGTGCGCCTCGAGCGGGGCGCGGCGATGGTCGAGTGGAGGCGCGGATGAGCGGCGTGATGGACTCCCTGGCGCGCACGCCGACCGGCAGGTGGTCGGTGTGGAAGTTCAACTGGCTCGCGAACCACAAGATCATCCGTGCGCTCGAGCAGGCGCGCGTCCATGCGCGCGGCGTGCTGCTCGACGTGGGCTGCGGCTCGAGGCCCTTCGCGCGCGTCTTCGAGGGGCGCGTCGAGCGCTACCTCGGCACCGACCTCGCGGCCTCGCGCTTCCTGGGCGGCACGGCGCCCGACGCCTACGCGCGCGCCGAGCAGCTGCCGTTCCGGGACGGCTCGGTGGACACGGTGCTCGGGCTCTCGATGCTCACGTATCTTCCCGAGCCGCTGCGCATGCTCGAGGAGGGGCGGCGGGTGCTCAGGCCCGGCGGCACGCTCCTGCTCGAGTTCACGCAGATGGCGCCGCTCCACGACGAGCCGCACGACTACTTCCGCTTCACCCGCTACGGCGCGGCGTGGCTGCTCGAGCGCGCCGGCTTCGAGCCCGTGGAGTTCCTCCCGATCGGCGGACTGTGGGCGCGCGTGGGGCTCTCGACCATCGCGGCGCTCAACCGCATCAATCGCGGCCCCACGCGCGTGCTCACCGAGCTCCCGGTGCGCGCGCTCTACGTCGTGGTCCAGGTGCTGGCGGAGATCATGGACCGGATCTTCTCCAGTCCGCGGGAGGTGCTGGCGCACCTGGTGGTGGCGCGGCGCAGGCCGTGAGCGCCCGACCCCTCCGGGGGCCGCGCGCCGGCTGCGGATTCCGAGCCCCCGGGAGCGAGTCCGGTTCTTGACCCCTTTCTGACACGGGTGCTAGTGTCCTGCGGTGCGACCAGCCCCGCGTCCGACGTCGGCGCCCGCTCCCGTCGTCCGCCTTCTCCCCCAGCTCGCCGATTTCGCCGCGCGCCAGTACGGAGAGTCGCCGTTCCTGCTGCGCTGGACGGCCTCCGGGTGGGAGGAGACCACGTTCGCGGAGGCGGCGCGCCGCATGCACGCCTTCACCGCCCTGCTCGAGAGCGCGGGGGTGAAGCCCGGCGACCGCGTGGCGCTCCAGAGCGAGAACCGCCCCGAGTGGGGACTCGCCTACCTGGCCGCGCTCGAGGCCGGCGCCGTCGTGGTACCGCTCGACGCGCTGCTCAAGGCGCAGGAGGTGGGCGAGATCCTCGCCACCGCGGGAGCGACCCACTGCATCGTGAGCGCGCGGCAGCGCGCGGTCGTGGAGCAGGTGCGCGCGATGCGGCAGCCCGGCCTCAAGCTCGTCTCGCTCGACGCCGCCGAGGACCTGCCCTCGTGGCCCGCGGCGCAGGAGCGCAACCCGGACGAGCGGCCGCGCCCCGACCGCGCGAGCCCCGCCGACCTCGCGGTGCTGCTCTTCACGTCGGGCACCACCGGACAGGCCAAGGGCGTGATGCTCTCCCACGCCAACCTGCTCTACAACGTCGAGGGCGTGGCGCGCACCTTCGAGTTCGGGCCCGCCGACCGCCTGCTCTCGGTGCTCCCGCTCCACCACACGTTCGAGTCCACCGGCGGCTTCCTGTGCCCGCTGAGGGTGGGCGCGAGCGTGGCGTACGCGCGCGGGCTCAAGTCGAACGAGCTGCGAGAGGACATGCGCAGCTCGGGGGCGACTCTCATCCTGGGCGTGCCACTGCTCTACGAGAAGCTGCTCGCCGCCATCCACCGCGGCATCGCCGAGGCGCCGCTTCCCCGCCGCCTGCCCGCCCGCGCGCTGCTCGGGATCACCCGGCTCGCGCGCTGGACCACCGGCGCGCGGCTCGGGAAGCGCCTGCTCAGGCCGCTGCGCGAGAAGTCGGGGATGGGCAGGCTGCGCATGTTCATCTCGGGCGCGGCCGCCCTCCCGGACGAGGTGTTCTGGGGCTTCATCGACCTGGGCTGGCCGGTGCTCGAGGGCTACGGCCTCACCGAGTGCGCGCCGGTGGTGGCCGCCAACCGACCCGACCATCCGCGCCCCGGCGCGGTGGGCTGGCCGCTCGCCGGCGTCGAGGTGCGCATCGACCAGCCCGATGCCGAGGGGAACGGCGAGATCGTGGTGCGCGGGCCCAACGTGATGCTCGGCTACTTCGGCAACCCGCAGGCCACCGCCGAGGTGCTGCGCGACGGCTGGTTCTTCACCGGCGACCTCGGGCGCATCACGACCGACGGGCGCGTGAAGATCACCGGGCGGCTCAAGAACATGATCGCCACCGCCGCGGGCAAGAAGATCTATCCCGAAGAGGTCGAGATCCACCTCGGCAACTGCCCCTATATCCTCGAAGCGGTGGTGGTCGGCGGGCGCGACCCGCGCGGCGAGCGCGAGGAGGTCCACGCCCACGTGTTCCCCGACTTCCAGGCGCTCGAGGCGCTGGCGAGGAGCCAGAGCCGCGCGTTCGACGACGCCTTCGCCGAGGAGGTGCTGCGCCGCGAGGTCGAGACCCGCTGCCAGCTGCTGGCGCCCTACAAGCGGGTCAAGCGCGTGATCGTGCGCAGGCAGGAGTTCCCCAAGACCACGACCGGGAAGATCAGGCGCCAGGGTCTCGCCGCCGAGGCCGCGGAGCGGCGCACCAGCGCGGTCGCCTAGCCCGGGTTCGCGCACCATGGCCATCGATCCCATCCCCCACGTCAGCATCTCCCGCATCATCGGGCTCCTCGAGGTTCTCGACGACGCCGGCGGCCGCTACGACGTCTTCCGCCTCGCGCGCGACGTGAACTTCGAGTTCGGCGAGATCCTGATGGTCCTGAAGGCCGCCGAGATGCTCGACCTGGTGGTCACGCCGGGCGCCGACGTGGTGCTCACCGCGACGGGGAAGGAGCTGCTGCGGGCGAAGGTGAACGCGCGCAAGAAGCTCCTCAAGCAGCAGATCAAGAGGCTGCCGCTGTTCCGCACCGTGGTCGAGGCGCTCCACCGCGTCGAGCACCAGCGCGAGCACGAGGACGCGTTCCTGGAGATCTTCGCCCTCCAGCTCCCCGCGGAGGACTCCGAGGCCGTCCTGAAGACGGTGATCGACTGGGGCCGCTACACCGAGCTGCTCGGCTACAGCCCCGACGAGAAGGAGCTCTACCTCGACCAGCCGGAGTAGGCGCTCCCGCTACTTCGCGGGCAGGATTTTGTTCTCGGCCCGGTAGAGGACGGAGTTGTCGCCGTCCACGGCCAGGGTGTGGCGCTGGAGCATCGGCCCCGTCGGGACCGCGCCGCCGGCCCAGCGGTGCTCGGTGCCGTCGCCGTACTGCCAGTCGAGCCTGAACGTGGCGTCGTGCTCGACCCTGAAGGGGATCACGGCGGACGACTCGTCCGCGATGGTCTCCTTCACGTAGGTCCTGCCGTCCACCGTGAGGCGCACGCGCTGCATCTCGCGCCCGGTGAGGTTCTCGATGACGGCGTCGTGCCCCGGCCGGCGGTCCAGCAGCTCGGGGTAGTGCCTGTACCCGTACCACGCCGCCGCGGCGAGCAGGATGATGATGAGGAGTCGCTTCATGGGTTCCCTCCCGCGGGGACCCGGCGTCGTGCCGGGCCTT
>CAYHRW010000003.1:23667-26741 GCA_964359105.1 uncultured bacterium | reverse complement strand
CTACGTCACCGGGCTGCGTCACAGTCCGGGCTTCATCACGACTTCGTCGCTACTCGGTTCCCGGTCCCTCGCCGCGCACTCCGCGGGCCTCCTCGGAGAGCGGGGGCAGGCTGCCGCCCTCGGGGCTCCCGCGGAAGCTCAGGTAGAAGGTGATGGCGGCGGTGGCGTAGAGCACCGCCGTCACGTAGAACGGGACGTCGTAGCCGAAGCGCTGGATGACCCAGCCGCTCAGGGTGGCGCTCGCCGCCCAGCCCGCGTTCCATACGGTGTTGCTGAGGCTGGCCGAGCGCGCGCGCAGCCTGACGGGCAGCGACTCCATGATGAAGGCGTTGACGAGCGGGGTGCTGGCCTGCATGAGCACGGCCCGCAGCCAGAACGCGCCCACCGCGACGTCAAGCCGCCTTTCGGCGCCGAGCGTGACCAGGAACGGCAGCGAGAGCAGCTCGGAGGCGGTGGCGGTCCTGAGCCGCCCGAAGCGTCGCGCCAGCGCGGGGCCGAGCAGGGTCGCCGCGGCGGTCGCGACCTGGGCCACCGAGAAGAACAGGCCGATCTGTCCGCTCGAGCACTGGAAGCGCCGCGCGAAGTAGAGGTTCATGAACGGGATGACGAGCCCGGCGCCCATGCCGATGAGCAGGGCGTTCAGCGCGATGGGCCACAGCTTGCGGCTCGCCGCGCGGTCGGCGTCGGCGGCCTCGGGCGCCACCGCGCTCTCGCGGAAGCCGCGCAGCATCGCCATCGGCAGCGCCCCCGCCGCGGCGAACAGGGCGGCCGCCACCAGCGTCGCGCGGTAGCTCGCCAGCAGCGAGGGCGCGAAGCCCGCCGGCAGCGCGCGCAGCGCGGGCGGCATCCAGCCGCCGAAGATGCTCCCCGCCACGCCCGCCAGCAGCTCGACCGCGAAGAAGGCCGAGAACAGGTAGGTGCGCTCGCGCGGGGTCGAGTGCTCGGCGATGAAGGGCGCGGCGGCGATGGCGTAGAGCGACTGCCCGGCGCCGATCGCGAACGAGGCGCCGAGGATGGCGGCGGGCGACAGCACGGTGACGCGCACCAGCGTCGCCGCGCCCTCCAGCAGCGCGCCCAGGATGAGGCAGCGCCGGCGCCCCCAGCGGTCGGCGAGCACCCCGGCCGGCAGCGCCATGAGCGCGAGCCCCAGCCCGTTCATGGAGATGGTCTGCCCGACGAACGAGACCGGGAAGCGCCCTTCGACCAGGTAGAGGTTGAACAGCACGGACGAGATCCCGTGCGCGCCCCAGACGAGGAAGGTCCCGAGCAGGAAGCGGCGCGCCGGGCGCGAGAACAGGCTCAGCGCCTCGCGGTAGTCGTCGAGCGTGCTGCGCAGCGGCCCCATGGCCCTCCAACGCGAACGGCGGCCCGGACGAGCCGCCGTGGACGCACAACGTGCAGAGGGGTCTCCGTCAGGCGAGCGATCCGACCTTCAGAGTAGGGCCATTCACCTCCGGACGCGACTCGCGCACCCGGATGATGGGCTCGAACGCCGCCGGCGTGATCGCGATGATGACGCGCGCCGTGACCGGCCCGACGTTCTCGATAGCGTGCGGCACCCGCCCATCGTAGTGGCACGAGTCTCCGGTCTCGAGGACCAGGTGGTGATCGCCGCAGACCACGCTCACCCGTCCCTCGAGGCAGAGCAGGCACTCCTCGCCGTGGTGGTAGTGCCCCTTGTCGCCGGCGGTGAGGCCCGGCGGGAGCTCTGCCAGGAGGAGCTCGAGGTTGCGCTTGGGCTGCGCCGAGAGCACCTCGACCTTCGACGCGTTCCCCCCGACGTGCATCCGCGGGCGTTCGCCCGCGCGGACCACGCTGGGCATCTGCTCTTCCTCGACGACCAGGTAGGCCACCGACGTCTGCAACGCGGACGCCAGGTCGCGAAGGGTGGAGAGGGAGGGTGAGGTCCGGTCGTTCTCGACCTGGCTGATGAAGCCCTTGGACAGCCTGCTCGCGGCGGCGAGCTGCTGGACCGTCAGGCCCCGGCGCAACCGCAGATCCCGAATCTTCTTACCAAGTTGCATGCCCGGCCTCCTGTGGGGTGGGAGGGAATACGTGCGGTGTTCAGGGAGGCTAGGACCCCGTCCTGCCGGTGTCAACGCCGGAAGGCCCGGATGACCGGCCACGCCGTCCGCCGTCCGACCCGTGGCGGCCTCCGGTCCGGCCAAGGGTCAGCGACGGGAGGTTTGGATGTCCCCGGCCCCGCCCGGGTCCGCCGGAAAACGGGCCCGCAGGGACCGCTCGCCGAGATACTGCAGCTCGTAGAGCCGGGCGTAGATGCCGTCGCGGGCGAGCAGCTCGGCGTGGGTCCCGACCTCGCGGACCTGCCCGTGGTGGAGGACCACGATCCGGTCCACGTCCTGGATGGTGGAAAGCCGGTGGGCGATGACCAGCGACGTCCGACCCCGCATGAGGCGCCGGAGCGCGTCCTGGATGAGGACCTCGGTGTGGGTATCCACCGAGGAGGTGGCCTCGTCCAGCACCAGCAGGCGGGGGTCGCGCGCCAGCGCGCGGGCGAAAGCGAGCAGCTGGCGCTCGCCGGCCGAGAGCGTCGCGCCGCGCTCGCGCACCTCGGCGTCGTATCCGCCCGGCAGGCGCTCGATGAAGCGGTGGGCGTGGACCTCGCGCGCCGCGCGCTCGAGCGTCTCGCGCGGCAGCGCGGCGTCGCCGAGGGAGAGGTTCCCGGCGATGGTCCCCGAGAAGAGGAAGGCGTCCTGGAGCACCAGCCCCACGTGCCGGCGCAGCGCGCGCACGTCCCAGTCGCCGAGGGGCAGGCCGTCCACGCGGATGACGCCGCGCTGCGGCCGATAGAAGCCCAGCAGCAGGCTCACGAGCGTGGTCTTGCCCGAGCCGGTGGCGCCGACCAGCGCGACCTTCTCCCCGGGCGCGACCGCCAGCGAGACATCCCGGAGCACCCAGTCCTCGCCCTGGTAGGCGAACCAGACGCCCTCGAACTCGATGCGGCCCACCGGCGCGCGCGCCGCGGCCACGTCGCCGTCCGCGAGCGCACCCGCCGCCACTGCGGCGGCGGGGCCGCCGGCGCCGGGGGCGCCGCGCCCGGGGGGGGGGGGGGG
>CAYHRW010000003.1:0-23657 GCA_964359105.1 uncultured bacterium | reverse complement strand
GGCCCGCGCGCCCCCCCGCCCCCCGGGGGGGGGGGCCGGGGGGGCGTGGGGCGCCCGCGGCCGGGTCAGCGGGGGTGTCGAGCAGGTCGAAGATGCGCTCGGAGGAGGCCATCGCCTGCTGGACGATGCTGTACTTCTCGCTCAGGTCCGTGATGGGCCGGAAGAAGCGCTGGGTGTACTGGATGAACGCGACCAGCGTGCCGAGCGTGATCCCGGTCCACATGACCTGGCGGCCGCCGTACCACACGATGAGCGACACGGCGAGCGCGCCCACGAGCGCGAGCACCGGGTCGACCACCGCGTGGTAGAACACCGCCTCGAGGTTCGCGTCGCGGTGGCCGGCGTTGATGCGGCGGAACGCCTCGTGGTTGCGCGCCTGGCGGTTGAGGAGCTGGACCGTGCCCATGCCGGTCAGGTTCTCGTTGAGGAACGCGTTCATGCGCGCGAGCCGTGTGCGCACGTCGCGGAACGAGCGGCGCACGCGCGCGCGGAACGTGAGCGACACGATGAAGATGAGGGGGAGCACCGAGAACGCCACGCCGAGCAGCTCGGCGTTGAGCTGCCACATCGCGATCAGGATCCCGGCGAGCGTGAACACGTCGCCGAGCATCGCGACCACGCCCGCGGCGAGCAGCTCGTTCAGGACGTCCACGTCGTTGGTGACCCGCGTCATGAGCCGGCCGACCGGGTTGCGGTCGTAGAAGGCGAGCGGCAGGCGCTGGAGGTGGCGGAACAGCGCGGTCCGCAGGTCCATCATCACGTGCTGGCCGACCCGCTGCATGATCTGGTTGTGGAGGTAGCCGAGCCCGAAGCCCGCCAGCAGCACGGCGAGGTAGAGCACCGCGACGCGGTCGAGGTGGCCGAGGTCGCGATGGCGGATGCCGTGGTCGATCGCCTCCATGGTGAGGAACGGCCCGGCGAGCTGCACGAGCGCGTCGAGCAGCACGACCAGCCCCGCGAGCGCCACCTGCGCGCGGTAGGGGCGCAGGTACCCGAGCAGCCGCCGCATCAGGCGGTGGTTGTAGCCGCGGCCGAGGATCTCGTCGTCCGCGCTCACGAGGCTTCGAGCTCCTCTTCGAGCTGCTGGCGGCGGTACAGCTCGGCGTAGGCGCCGCCGGCCGCGAGCAGGCTCTCGTGGGTGCCGCGCTCCACCACCGCGCCGTCGTCCAGCACCACGATGGCGTCCGCGTCGCGCACGGTGCTCACGCGGTGGGACACGATGAGCGTGGTGCGGCCCTCCATCTCGGCGCGCAGCCCGTGCAGGATCGCCTCCTCGGTCTGCGTGTCCACGCTCGAGAGGCAGTCGTCGAGCAGCAGCACCGGCGCGTCGCGCAGCACCGCGCGGGCGATCGCGGTGCGCTGCTTCTGCCCGCCGGAGAGTGTGATGCCGCGCTCGCCGACCAGCGTGTCGTAGCCGTGCGGGAACGCCCGCACGTCGCCGTCGAGCCGCGCCACGCGCGCCGCGCGCTCGACCTCCGCGGGCGCGGCACGCTCGACGCCGTAGGCGATGTTCTCGGCCACGGTGGCCGAGAACAGGAAGGTGTCCTGCGGGGCCGCGGAGATCTGCGCGCGCAGCGCGTGGAGCTCATGGTCGAGCACGTCCACGCCGTCGAGGTACACGGCGCCCGGCGGCGGGTCGAAGGCGCGCGTGAGCAGCGCGAGCAGCGTGCTCTTGCCGGACCCGGTGCGTCCCACCAGCGCCAGGGTGCTGCCGGCCGGCACCGTGAACGACACGTCGCGCAGCGCGGGCCGCCCGGCCCCCGGGTAGGTGAAGGTGAGCCCGCGGAACTCGACCGCCCCGCGCGCGCGCGCCGGTCGCGCGGCCGCCGGGGGAACGGAGGTCGCGGGCTCGTCCAGGACCTCGACGATCCGCCCCCACGAGGCCATGCCGCGCTGGAACAGGTTGATCACCCACCCCAGCGCCACCATCGGCCAGTTGAGCATGCCGACGTAGACCGTGAACGCCACGAACTGGCCGAGCGTGATGCGCCCCCGGACCACCTCGCGGCCGCCGAGGTAGAGCGCGAGCAGCGCCGCGAGCCCGGAGAGGAACGCCAGCGTGGGGTAGAACAGCCCCGAGGTGCGGATGAGCGTGGCGTTCTGCGCCAGGTATTCGTGGTTGAGCGCGCGGAAGTCGTCGAGCTCCTGGGGCTCGCGCGCGAACGCGCGCACCACGCGCACGCCCGCCAGGTTCTCCTGGACGCGCGCCGAGATCGCGGCGAAGCGCGCCTGGATCTCCTCGAAGCGGCGGTGGATGCGGTCGCCGAAATACCAGACCGAGAGCGAGACGAGCGGCAGCGGGAGCAGGGCGTAGAGCGTGAGCCGCGGGCTGATCGCCAGCATGAACGCGAGCGACACCATCGCGACCACCGAGGTGTTTGCGAAGTACATGATCCCCGGGCCCAGCATCATGCGCACGGCCGCGAGGTCGTTCGTGGCGCGCGACATGATCTCGCCGGTGCGCTCGCGCTGGAAGTAGGAGACCGGCAGGCGCTGGAGATGCCCGAACAGGTCGTTCCTGAGGTCGTACTCGACGTGGCGGGAGATGCCGATCACGGCCTGGCGCATCCAGTACTTGAACGCGCCCGCCACCACCGCGATGCCGATCAGGATGATGGCGTAGCGTCCGAGCTTCTCGGCGGTGACGCCGCGGTAGAGGTCGTCCACCGTGAGCCGCAGCACCTGCGGCTGGGTGAGCGAGATCAGGTCGGTGAGCGCGACGCACAGGAACCCCCACGCCAGGCCGCGCCGATAGCGGGCGAGGTAGGGGAGCAGGCGTCCTCTCAGGTCACCGATGGTTCGTCTCTCCCGGGACCCGTGGGGCGGGCTCGAGGGCCGGCACCCTGCGTCAGGGGTTGCGCGTGCCGCCGAGGAAGCCCTGCAGCCGGTCGAGCCGGGTCTGCTTGAACGCCACGGCCACGTAGACCTGGTCGTAGTGGAGCGTGGTCTTCCCGGCGGCCGTAGACCACGAGCCGGCCATCAGGTCCATGCGCTCGTCCACCCGGTAGAGCAGCACCGGGCCCGCGAGGTGCAGATCCCGCTTCGGGAACAGGTCGCCGTGGCTGGCTGTGATCGTGCCGCCGTAACGGCCGCCCAGCAGCACGCTCTTCGTGAGCCACAGCCCGAGGTCGGCCGAGGCCGTGACGACGGTGGCCCAGTCCTGCTTCGCTTCCTCGGTCTTGCCGTTCTGCGTCACGGAGAGGAACCGGTAGCCGTAGCCCGCGCCGGCCTCCACGAACCCGCGCTTCGCGATCGCCGTGCCCACCTGGAGCGAGGCGGTCAGCTGCTGGAGCCCGTCACCCAGCAGCGAAGCGACGCGGTCGTAGCCGAGCGGCGCGTCCCAGTCGAGCTGGACGGCCGCCGCGGTCGCACCCTGCGCGAGCGCGTAGCGCAGCCCGAACTGGAGGTTCGCGAGCCCGGTGCTGGTGCGCTCGGTGGCGCCGATGCCGCCGCGGTCCGTGATGCTCGTCGCGGGGGTCGCGAGCACGACACTCATCTTCTTCTTCCAGCCCAGCTCGTTGTAGGAGAGCAGCGCGCGCTCCTCCCGGGAGCCGCCCAGCGGCACCCGGGTGCCGGCGCCGTCGTACCGGCTGTCGGCGGTGAACACGCTGCCCTGCATCGCGCTGTAGTGCTCGCCCGGCGCGGGGATCCACGGGCCGGCGGAGACGGGGAGGGAGGAGATGGCGGCGAGGGCGGCGGACAGCAGCAGGACGGACGTGGCGGCGCGCGCGGACATGGGTGGAGCGGAACCTCCTGGAACGGGTGAGCGGAAAGGTCCGGGGGAGACTAGCCACCCCGCCCGGGCGACGCAAGCGAATCGTTCCCGGCGAATCGTCCCCGGCGAATCGTTCCCGGATCGTTCCCGGCGAGGTCCCGCTCGCGCGGCCGCGGGCGCTGTGGCACCATGCGCCGCCGTGAAGAGCCTCACGGTGCTGGAGTTCAACCGCCACGAGGACGGGGTCTGGAACCTGCCCCGCCCGCTGATCGACGACCTCGCGAAGCGCTTCCCCGGCGTGCGCTTCGAGTCGCCGCGCACGCGCGCGGAGGCGGAAGCGCTCCTGCCCGAGGCCGACGTTGTGTACGGCTGGGTGGTGCGCCCCCACAATTTCGCGGCCGCGAAGCGGCTGCGCTGGATCCACGTCAGCGCGGCGGGGGTGACGCCGCTGCTCTTCCCGGCGCTGGTCGGGAGCGACGTCGTGCTCACCAACGGGCGCGGCCTGCACGCGGTCTCGATGGCCGAGCACGCGCTGGGCGTGATGCTCGCCTTCGCGCGCAAGCTCCATCTGGCGCGCGACCTCCAGAACGCGCGGCGCTGGGACCAGAGCGGCCTGTGGCGGGATCCGCCGCCATTCGTCGAGCTGACCGGCGGCACGCTCGGTCTGGTCGGTTTCGGCGCGGTCGGCGTCGCGGTCGCTGAGCGGGCCGCGGCGCTCGGGCTCTACGTCATCGCGGTGCGCAGGCACCCGGCGGACGACCCGGCGCCGGCGCACGCGCAGTGGCCGGTCGAGCGGCTGCCCGAGCTGCTCGCGCGCTCCGACTGGCTGGTGCTGGCCCCGGCGCTCACGCCCGAGACCGAAGGGCTGATCGGGCGGCGCGAGCTCGCGCACATGAAGCAGGGCGCGGTGCTGGTGAACCTCGGGCGCGGCGCGCTGGTGGACGAGGAGGCGATGCTGGACGCGCTCGAGGAGGGCCGGCTCGCGGGCGCGGCGCTCGACGTGTTCCGGGACGAGCCGCTGCCGGCCGCGAGCCCGCTGTGGAGGATGCCGCAGGTCATCCTCACCCCGCACATCTCGGGCCTGGGGCCCCGCTACTGGGAGCGCGCGGTCGAGCAGTTCGCGCGGAACCTGCACGCGTTCATGGCCGGCGCGACGCTCGAGAACGTCGTGGACAAGCGGGCAGGGTACTGAGGTGGCGGGGACCCTCGGCGTGCTGGTGGCGGATGGGCGCGGCGCGCGCCTGAGCCTCGGCATGCCCAAGGCGCTGGCGCGCGTCGGCGGGCGCACCCTGCTCGAGCGCGCGCTCGAGACGCTCCGCGCGGCCTGCGACGAGATCGTGGTCGCCGCGCCCGCCGGGCTGCACCTGCCGGTGCCCCCCGAGGCGCGCGCCGACGACGTGACCGGCATCGAGGGGCCGCTCTCGGGCGTGGTGGCCGGGCTGGCGGCGCGGCCGTTCGCGCGCGCGCTGGTGCTGGGCGTGGACTTCCCGCTGCTGCGTCCCGCGCTGCTGCGCTCGCTCGCCGACCGGCTCGGCGACCACGCCGCGGCGGTGCCCGCGCCCGGCGGGATCCCGCAGCCGCTGGCCGCCGCCTACGCGCCGCGCGCGGCGGCAGCGCTGGCGGAGCGGCTCGCGGCGGGCGAGCGCGCCGTCACCGTGGCGGTGCTGGCGCTCGAGCCGCTGCTGGTGGGCGACGCCGAGCTGGCGCGGCTCGAGGGCGGGGTCGAGAGCTTCTTCAACTTCAACACCCCCGAGGATCGCGCCCGAGCCGAGTCGCTGCTCGCGGCGCGCGCTCGCACCGGGGACGCGGCGTGAGCGGGACGCCCGCGGCGGGCGGCGTCGCGCTCGAGCGCGCGTTCGCCGCGCTGCGGGTGCTCGAGCCCGGGTGCCACGCCTGCTACGTCTACGACCTCGACGCGCTCGAGGCGCGCGCGCGCCGCTTCCGCGCCGCCTTCGCCGCGCTCGACCCGCTCACCGCGTTCGCGCTCAAGGCCAACGGGCTCCCCGCGGTGCTGGAGCGCCTGCGCGGCGCGGGCGTCGGCGCCGAAGCCGGCTCGCTCGGCGAGCTCGAGCTGGCGGCGGCCTGCGGCTGCGCGGCGGAGATGCGGGTGCTCAACGGCAACGGACGCACGCCCGAGGAGGCGGGCTGGGCGGCGCGGCAGGGCGTGCACTCGGTGAACGCCGACCACGTGGCGGAGCTCGACCTGCTCGAGCGCGCCGCGGCAGCGCACGCGCGCCCGCTGCGGGTGGCGCTCCGCGTCAATCCCGGGATCGAGACCCCGGGCCACCGCTACGTGGCGACCGGCGGGGAGGAGGCCAAGTTCGGCGTGAGCCCGGAGGAGGCGCTCGCGGCGTGGGCGGCTCGCGCGCGCTGGCCGCACCTGGCGCTCGACGGGATCCACCTCCACGTGGGCTCGCAGCTCACGGAGCCCGCGCCGCTCGAGCGGGCGCTCGAGGCGGCGCTCGGGATGGCGGACGAGTCGGCGCGGCGCGGCGCGCCGCTCGGGCTCGTCAACCTGGGCGGCGGCTTCGGCATCGACTACGGCGGCGGGGTCGAGTTCCCACTCGAATCATGGGCGCGCCGCCTGGCGGAGCGCGTCGCCGGGCGCGGGCTCGCCTGGGTGCTGGAGCCCGGGCGCTGGCTGGCGGGACCGGCGGGGGTGCTGGTGGCCGAGGTGCTGTGGGTCAAGCGGCGCGACGGACGGCGCTTCGTGGTGCTGGCCGCCGGGATGAACGACCTGCTCCGCCCGGCGCTCTACCACGCGCGCCACGCCATCGAGCCGCTCTCGCCGCGCGCCGGGGCGAGCGCGCCCGCCACGGTGGTGGGCCCGGTGTGCGAGAGCGCCGACGTGTTCGCGGAGGACGCGATGCTGCCGCCGCTCGAGCCCGGGGACCTGGTCGCGATCCGCGACGTCGGCGCCTACGGCGCGGCGATGGCCTCGAACTACAACGGGCGCGGCCGGCTCGCCGAGCTGGTGGCCTCGCGCGGGCGGCTCGTGCGCGCGCGTGCGGGCGAGACGCCCCCCGCCCACGCCGCCCCCGGGCGGGACGCCCGCCGGATCGGGTGAAGCGGCGGGGGGGTCTGGCGCCCCCCCGCGAGACACTCGCCGGCCTCGCGGCCCGCGGTGGAACGACGCGCTGACTTAAAGGGTCTGGCGCGGCCGGGCCGCAACCAGCAGCACGGCGGGGTTCGACGCCAGGTTCGCGTAGGAGTGCGGCCGGTGCGCGCGGAAGTGGAGCGAGTCGCCCTCGCGCAGCACGAAGGCCTCGCCTTCCACGCGGATCTCCGCGACGCCGGACATCACGGTCACCCACTCCTCGCCCTCGTGCCGGTGCGTGAAGGCGGGGCCGCGCCCGATCGGGAGCGTGATGAACTGCGCGCCCAGGGCGGCGTCCTGCACCGGCTCGGTGACCGGCTCGAGCGTGGCCGCGCCCAGCTGCATGCGCAGCATGGGGCGCTCCTCCGCGCGCGTCACCGTGATCTCGGGCAGCACGTGCGGCTCGACCAGGGTCGCGGGCCTCATGCCCAGCGCGCGGGCGATGCGCCCGAGCGCGCCCACGGTGGGCGAGGCTTTGCCGCGCTCGATCTCGGAGACGTGGGTGGCGGAGATGCCGCCGCGCTCCTCGAGGTCCTTGAGCGTCAGGCCGCGCGAGACGCGCATCATCTTGATGCGGCGGCCCAGCTCCGAGGCGGACAGGTCGCGCGGGCACAGGCACGGCGCGGCTGGAGTTTCGATCTCGACGGGGGTGAGGTTCTCGGGGGTCATCGGGGGTCTCAGGGAAGGAAGGTCACGCTCCGGACTCGAGCGGGCAGGTCAACACCGCGATGACCTCCGCGCTCCGGCCGTCGAGCGGCCGGATGTGATGTGCGCGGCCGACCGAAGCCTGCAGGGCGTCACCGGCGGAGAGCGTCGTCTTGAGCCCCCCGATGTCGGTCTCGAGCGCGCCCTGGCGCACCAGGTACAGCGCGTCGCCGGGCAGCTCCTGGGCCGCGAGCGACAGCCCGCCCGCCGGCGACGGGTCGAGGATCAGACGGTAGGCGAAGATGCGGCTGCCGGGCACGCCGGGCGTGAGAGGCTCGGCGGTGACCCCGGCGCCGACGCTGAACGGGCTCACCTGCTCGCGCGTCTGGTGCGCGACGTCCGAGCGCTCCTCGGCCTCGATGAAGTAGGACGCGTCCTTCCGGAGCGCGCGCGCGATCCGCACCAGCGCGCCGATCGTGGGCGAGGTGCGTCCGCGCTCGACCTCGGAGAGGTGCGTGGCCGAGAGCCCGCACGCCAGCTCGACCTGCTTGAGCGTCATGCGGCGCTCGAGGCGGAGCTTGCGGATCCTGCGCCCGAGCTCCCCGATGTCCACGATGTTGCTCATGGGATCCTCCGACGCGGTCGGCGCCGGTCATTCCCTGCGTGGGTGCGGCCCTGATTCGTGGATGACATGTCAGACCTCGATGGCGCTCCGGCCCGCCGCCCGCCCCGCGTCCGGCGCATCGGGACTGGCATCAACGGGGCCCGCGTGTCGGGGATGCCGCAGATTCCGAAGATTCTCCGCGATATCACCGTGCCGCCGAGCCCGGTTGCGGAACTCGTGTGCTGCGCATCGACGTGGCCGCCGGCGATCCCCCGGGGGCCGACACGAGCCCGTTTGGTGCTTCCAATCCGCGAAAGAGTGACACAGGCAATCTCGCAGCGTCAAGAACATGGGCGTCGTCAGGGCATCGCGCGCACCCGAGCGGGGACGGCGACCGGGCCCGCCCGGTGTACTTCGGTAGGCATTCCACCGGCGCACTCCCGCAACCTTGACACCTCCCCGCGTTCCAGAGGAAACTGCCGCGCCGAAGTTCCCCCTCGCATGGCTCGCGGCGACACGCGTGGCCGGAACGCTTTGTGAGAGTTGGCGCAAGGCGGGCTCCGGCTGGTCGGAGAGGACCGAGGTGCGATCGTGATCCAGGTGGTCTGCATCAAGCAGGTGGCGGACACGGAGACCCGTGTCCGGGTGGCGGCGGACGGCAGGAACCTGGACCCGACCGGCGTGACCTGGGTCGCCAACCCCTACGACGAGATCGCGCTCGAGCAGGCGCTGCGCATCCGCGAGCAGCAGGGCTCGGGCGAGGTCGTCGCGGTCTCCGTGGGCGGCCCGGGTGTCCAGACCACGCTGCGCAACGCGCTCGCGATGGGCGCCGACCGCGCGATCCACCTGAAGACCGAGAGGATCGCTCCCGACCCCCTTTCGGTCGCCTGCGCCCTCGCCGAGGAGCTGCGGGGCGCCGGGGCCGAGCTCGTCTGGTTCGGCAAGCAGGCGGTGGACGACGACCAGGCCCAGGTCGGCCCGATGGTGGCCGAACGGCTCGACCTCCCGTGCGTGACGATGGTGGCATCGTTCACGCTCGAGGGCGGCAGGGTCACCGCCGAACGCGAGGTCGAGGGAGGACGCGAGGTGGTCGAGGTGGCCCTCCCGGCGGTGCTCACGGCGGAGAAGGGCCTGGCCGAGCCGCGTTACGCCTCGCTCAAGGGCATCATGGCGGCGAAGCGGAAGCCCATCGAGGAGAAGCCCGCCCGGCTCGGCGAGCCCGCCCTCGAGGTCGTGGCGCTCGAGCTGCCGCCTCCGCGGGGCGCGGGCAAGGTGGTGGGCCAGGGTGTCGAGGCGGTCTCCGAGCTGGTGCGGCTGCTACGCGAAGAGGCCAGGGCCATCTAAGGGCAGGGGGGCGAGCATGAGCATCCTGGTCTTCGTCGAGCAGCGCGACGGTCGGGTCCGGTCCATCGTGCGCGAGGTCCTCGGCGAGGCGACCCGGCTCGCCGCCGTCCTCGGCGGTCCGGTCGCGGGGATCTGTCCCGCCGCCTCGGACCCGGGGCTCGCCGCGCTCGGCGACGCCGGCGCCGAGAGGGTGCTGCTCGCCACCCATGAGGCGTTCGCGTGCTACGACGCCTCCGGCTACACGCAGGCCGTGGTGGCGGCGATCGAGGCGTTGAAGCCGCAGGTCGTGCTCTTCGGCGCCTCGGCCATGGGCCGGGACCTCGCGCCGCGCGTGGCGGCACGGCTCGGTGTGGGTCTCGCCACCGATTGCACCGCCCTGGCCGCGGATGGCGGCCGCCTGATCGCGACGCGCCCGGTCTTCGCGGGCAAGGCGATCCAGAAGGCGGCGTTTCCGCGGAGCCCCGCGCTCGCGTCGCTCCGTCCCAAGGTGTTCGCGCCCGCAGCGCCGTCCGGCCGCGCCGCGGCGGTCGAGCCGCTCGCCACGAGCTTCGACCCGGTGGCCGCGCGGGCGAAGGTCGTGCGCATGGCGGCGGCCGCGGGCGGCAAGGTGGACCTCACCGAGGCCGACGTCATCGTCTCGGGGGGCCGGGGGCTCAAGGAGCCGCAGAACTTCAAGCTCATCGAGGAGCTGGCGGAAGCGCTGGGCGCCGCCGTCGGCGCCTCGCGCGCGGCGGTGGATGCGGGGTGGCGCCCGCACTCCGAGCAGGTGGGTCAGACCGGCAAGACGGTCTCGCCCAAGCTCTACGTCGCCGTAGGCATCTCGGGCGCGATCCAGCACCTCGCCGGCATGTCGTCGTCGCGTTGCATCGTGGCGATCAACAAGGACCCCGAGGCACCCATCTTCAAGGTGGCCGACTACGGGGTGGTGGGCGACCTCTTCGAGGTGGTCCCGGCGCTCACCGAGGCCGTGAAGCAGCTCAACGCGCACGTCTGAAGCGTGCGCGGCCGCGGGGTTGACGGGCTCCGGGCGGCGCGGACGCCGCGGCCGGATCCACAGGGAAGGGGACGCCGTCCCCGGGGGTGGAGCGAGGCATGAGGGAGTACATCCCGGTCCTGCTGTTCCTGCTCGTGGCGTTCGGGTTCGCCGCGGGCACGATCGCCCTGTCCAGCCTCATCGTGCCGCTCCGCAGGAACGCCGTGAAGAACAGCGCGTACGAGTGCGGGGTGGTGCCGGTCGGCAACGCGCGCCAGCGCGTGGCGATCAAGTTCTACCTGGTCGCCGTGCTGTTCATCCTGTTCGACATCGAGGCGGTGTTCCTCTACCCCTGGGCCGTGACGTTCCGCCAGCTCGGGCTCTACGGGCTGGTCGAGATGGCGCTGTTCATCGTGATCCTGTTCATCGGGTACGTGTACCTGCTGAAGAAGCGGGCGCTGGAGTGGGAGTAGGCGCCGCCTCCCGCGATGCCCGAGAGGTCTCATCGTGACCGAGAAGAAGATCGAGAACCCGTTCCGAACGCTCGCGCAGCCGGCCCGTGAGGCGCCGCCGGCTCCGGACCTGGTGGTGCCGCGGACGGAGCAGGATGCGTTCCGCGAGGAGCTCGAGCGCGGGGTGCTCTTCACCACCGTCGAGAGCATGGTGAACTGGTCGCGCGCGAACTCGATCTGGCCGCTCGGGTTCGGCCTGGCGTGCTGCGCCATCGAGATGATGGCCACGCTTGGTCCGGGCTACGACCTCTCGCGCTTCGGCGCCGAGGTCATGAGGCCCTCGCCGCGCCAGGCGGACCTCATGATCGTCGCCGGGCGCGTGAGCCTCAAGATGGCGCCGGTGGTGCGCCTGCTCTACGACCAGATGCCGGACCCGAAGTGGGTCATCGCGATGGGTGCCTGCGCCTCGTGCGGCGGCGTGTTCAACAACTACGCGATCGTGCAGGGCGTGGACAAGATCGTGCCGGTGGACGTCTACGTCCCGGGCTGCCCGCCGCGCCCCGAGGCGCTCATCCACGGCATCATGAAGCTCCAGGAGAAGATCCTCTCCTCGCGCATCGAGCTGGGCCCGGCGCCGCGCCCCCGCAGGAAGAAGGGAGCCGCATGACGGCTCTCGCCCCCGAGCGCGTCGCCGAGCGCCTGCGCGAGCGCTTTCCAGCGGTGGCTTTCCGCCGCCAGGCCGGCGAGGCGGTGCGCGACTTCACGCTCCACGTCCCGGCCGAGTCGCTGGTCGAGGTGTGCGCCTTCCTGCGCGACGATCCCGAGCTCGACTTCGCCATGCTCTCGTGGATCGCGGGCGTGGACTGGCTGCCGCGCGAGCCGCGCTTCGAGGTGGTCTACGGGCTGCTGTCGCTCTCGCGCGCCTTCCGCCTGAACCTCAAGGTCCAGGTGGGCGAGGAGAACCCGCGCGTGCCCACGGTGAGCGGCGTGTGGCCGACCGCGGACTGGCACGAGCGCGAGACCTGGGACTTCTACGGGATCGAGTTCACGGGGCACTCCGACCTCCGGCGCATCCTGCTGCCCGAGGACTGGGTGGGCTGGCCGCTGCGGAAGGACTCGCCGCTCGGCTACGAGGAGGTGGCGTTCACCCACAACACGCCGCAGCGCGTGAAGCCCGCGCCCCGGCTCACGAAGCTCAAGCCCCGGAAGGTGAGATACCGTGCGCAGTGAGACCATGACCCTCAACATGGGGCCGCAGCACCCCTCGACCCACGGGGTGCTGCGCGTGGCGCTCGAGCTGGACGGCGAGACCGTGCTGGCGGCGAGGCCGATCATGGGCTACCTGCACACCGGCATGGAGAAGCAGGCGGAGTACAAGACGTACACGCAGTCCATCCCGCAGACCGACCGGATGGACTACCTGGCACCTATGTCGAACAATCTGGCCTTCTGCCTCGCGGTCGAGAAGCTGGTCGGGATCGAGCCGCCGCCGCGAGTCCAGGCGATCCGCGTGCTGCTCACCGAGCTGACCCGCGTCGCCGCGCACTGCGTGTGGCTCGGCACCCACGCGCTCGACATCGGCGCGATGACGGTGTTCTTCTACTGCTTCCGCGAGCGCGAGAAGATCCTGGCGATGTACGACCAGGTGTGCGGCGCGCGGCTCACGGCCTCGTACTTCCGGGTCGGCGGCCTCGCCTCGGACATCCCGGCGGGGCTGCTCGAGCGGGCGCGCAAGTTCGTGGACGAGATGCCGGCGCACATCGACGAGTACGAGGCGTTGCTCACGAAGAACCCGATCTGGCTCGCGCGCACGAAGGGCGTGGCCCCGCTCTCCGCGCGGGACGCCATCGCGCTCGGCGCCACCGGGCCGATGCTGCGCGGCTCCGGCGTGAAGTGGGACCTGCGCAAGGCGCAGCCCTACTCCGGCTACGACACCTACGATTTCGAGATCCCGGTGGGCGCGAGCGGCGACGCGTTCGACCGCTACCAGGTGCGGGTCGAGGAGATGCGCCAGGCCACGCGCATCGCGGACCAGGCCATCCGGCGCGTCGAGGAGATCGGGCCCGGCGACTACCGGCTTCGCGACTACAAGTACGTGCTGCCGCCGAAGGAGGAGGTGAAGACCTCGATGGAGGCCCTCATCCACCACTTCAAGATCGTGGCGCACGGGTTCTTCCCGCCGAAGGGCGAGGCCTACCACGCCATCGAGGCGCCGAAGGGCGAGCTGGGTTTCTACTTCGTCTCGGACGGCACGCCCCGGCCGTGGCGCATGAAGGTGCGCTCGCCGTCCTTCGTCAACCTGCAGAGCCTCTCGACCATGGTCCATGGACGGCTCGTGGCCGACGTCATCACGGCGATCGGGAGCCTCGACATCGTGCTCGGGGAGATCGACCGATGAGCCACGCGCCGGTGACGGTGGCGCTGGAGACCCGGCCGCTCGAGTGGCCCGAGGCCGCGCGGAAGCAGGTCGAGGAAGCGCTCACGCACTACCCGAACCGGCGCTCGGCGGTCCTCCCGGCCCTGTGGATCGCCCAGCGCACCTGGGGCTGGATCCCGCCCGGGGCGCTGCGCCTGGTCGCGCGCACCGTCGAGCTGCCGGAGCCCGAGGTGTTCGGCATCGCCACCTTCTACACGATGTTCAACCTGCAGCCGGTGGGCCGGCATCACCTCCAGCTGTGCATGACGGTCTCGTGCTCGCTCGTGGGCGCCGACCGGCTCTACGAGCACCTGCGCCGCCGGCTCGGCATCGAGCACGGCGAGACCACGCCCGACGGCCGCTTCACGCTGCGCAAGGTCGAGTGCCTCGCGGCGTGCGGCAACGGACCGTGCATGCAGGTGAACGAGGACTACTACGAGAACCTCGACGAGGCCGCGGTGGACCGCATCCTGGAGAGGCTGAAGTGAGCCGCGGCCCGCTGCTGTTCAAGGACATCGACACGCCCGGGCTCGCGGGCCTCGAGGTCTACCGCGGGCTGGGCGGCTACGAGGCGCTGGCCGAGGTGCTGGCGAAGATGTCGCCGGACGACTGCATCGAGGTCGTGAAGGCCTCGGGCCTGCGCGGCCGCGGCGGCGCCGGCTTCCCGACCGGGCTCAAGTGGAGCTTCGTCCCGAAGGACACGCCGAAGCCGAAGTACCTGGTGTGCAACGCCGACGAGAGCGAGCCCGGCACCTTCAAGGACCGCGAGCTGATCGAGAAGGATCCGCACCTGCTGATCGAGGGGATGATCCTCGCGGCCCGGGCGATCGGCGCGAACGTGGGCTACGTCTACCTGCGCGGCGAATTCGCCTGGATCCAGCGCATCCTCGACCGGGCGATCGCCGAGGCGTACGAGGCGGGCCTGCTGGGCCCGAGCGTCGCCGGCACGGGCTTCCGCCTCGACCTCTACACCCACCTGGGCGCGGGCGCCTACATCTGCGGCGAGGAGACCGCGCTGCTCTCGTCGCTCGAGGGCTACCGCGGCCAGCCGCGGCTCAAGCCGCCGTTCCCGGCGGTCGAGGGGCTCTACCGCTGCCCGACCATCGTGAACAACGTCGAGACCCTGATGAACGTCCCGGGCATCCTCGCGAACGGCGCCGCCTGGTACCGCCAGTGGGGCACCGAGAAGAGCCCCGGCACGAAGATCTTCAGCGTCTCGGGCCCGGTGAGGCGCCCCGGCAACTACGAGCTGCCGCTCGGCGTGCCGCTCTCGACCCTGCTGAACGAGCATTGCGGCGGCATGCGCGACGGATTCAAGGTCAAGGCGGTGATCCCCGGCGGCTCCTCCGTGCCGCCGCTGCCCGCGTCGCTCCTCGACACGCCGCTCGACTTCGAGTCGCTGAACGCCGCCGGCACCTACCTCGGCTCGGGCGGCGTCATCGTCATCGACGACCGGACGTGCATCGTGGACGCGCTGTGGAACATCACGCGCTTCTACCGCCACGAGTCGTGCGGCAAGTGCACGCCGTGCCGCGAGGGCACCTACTGGATGGCCGAGGTGTTCGAGCGTCTCGAGCGCGGCCGGGGCCGCAGCTCCGACATCGACCTGCTCGACGAGGTCGCGGACAACATCCTCGGCAAGTCGTTCTGTCCGCTCGGCGACGCCGCCGCGATGCCCGTGATGGGCGCGATCAGGCACTTCCGCGAGGAGTTCGAGTACCACGTGACGCACCGGCGTTGCCGGGTGAACCGCAGGCGCGAGGAGCTGGACGCCCTGCGCTCCGCGCCGTCGGCCGTGGAGGTGACGGCGTGACCGCGAAGCAGGTGAAGGTCACCATCAATGGCCGCGCCATCGCCGTGCCGCCGGGCACGCTCGTCACCGACGCCGCGCGCGCGGCCGAGGTGCACATCCCGGTCTTCTGCTCGCACCCCAGGCTCCCGCCGCTCGGCGCGTGCCGCATCTGCGTGGTCGAGGTCGGGATGCCGAAGCGCAACCGGGATGGCTCGCCGGTCCTCGGCGCCGACGGGAGCCCCGAGATCGCCTGGATGCCCAAGCCGCAGACCGCCTGCACGACCACCGTCGCGGACGGCATGGTGGTGGCGACCGAGTCGCCCGGCGCCGTCAAGGCGCGCAAGGGCGTGATGGAGTTCCTGCTCGTCAATCACCCGCTCGACTGCCCGGTGTGCGACGAAGGCGGCGAGTGCCAGCTCCAGGACCTGGCGTTCGCGTTCGGCCGCGACTTCTCGCGCATGGACGAGGCCAAACGCACGTTCGTCTCCGAAGACCTCGGACCCGTCGTCAAGAAGGAGGCGAACCGCTGCATCGTGTGCATGCGGTGCGTGCGCTACTGCGACGAGATCATGGGCGAGGACGCGCTCACCGCGCACCAGCGCGGCGTGCGCACCGAGATCTCGTCCTTCGACCGCCAGCCGCTCGAGTGCGAGCAGTGCGGCAACTGCGTCGAGGTGTGCCCGGTGGGCGCGCTCACCGCGCTGCCGTACCGCTTCAAGGCGCGTCCCTGGGACCTGCGCCAGCACATCACGATCTGCCCGTGGTGCTCGAACGGCTGCTCGGTGCGGCTCGGCGTGCGCGGCACCGAGATCCTGCGTGCGCGCGGCACCGAGCACCGCGGCGTGAACCAGGAGTACCTGTGCGTGCGCGGCCGCTTCGGCTACGCGTTCGTGAACGGTGCCGAGCGCCTCGCCGCGCCGCTGCTCCGGCTGGGCGGGGAGCTCGCGCCCGCCGGCTTCGACGAGGCCGTGGCCTTCACGGCGTCGCGGCTCAGGGAGATCGCGGCCCAGCACGGACCGGGCAGCATCGCGTTCCTGGGCGGCGAGAAGCTGAACGTGGAGGAGCAGTACCTGTTCCAGAAGCTCGCGCGCACGCTCGGCACCAACCACGTGGATGCGCGCACCCGGCTCACCGCGCCGCTCCCCGGTGATGCGATCCTCAAGGCCACCGGCGGCGGGCGCCCGGCGCTCTCGCTCGAGGAGCTGGGGAGCGCGGGCGAGGTGCTGGTGCTGGGCGACGACCTGCAGGGCGAGGGCCCGTTCGCGCAGGCGGTGCTGATCCGCGGCCAGCACCAGAAGGACGTGCACCTCACCGTCGCGCATCCCCGCCGCGTCAAGCTCGCCCGCCCGAAGTTCCGCGGCGAGTGGCTGGGCCTGAAGCCCGGCAGCGAGCTCGCGCTCCTGAACGCCCTGGCGCGCGCCGCGCTCGACCTGGGCGAACCGCAGGGGATGCCGCCCGAGGTGGCGGCCGGGCTGCCGGCGCTCCGCCAGGCGCTCGCGGCGTGGACGCCCGAGAAGGTGGAGCGGGCGACCGGGATCGCGCCCGCGGCGATCGCCGCGGCGGCCAGGCGCCTGCGCGAGGCGCCGCGCAAGGCCATCGTGTTCGGCCGCGCGCTGGTCGAGCATCCGCAGGCCGCGGCCCTGCTGCAGGCGGTCGAAAACCTCGCCTGGCTCACCGGTGCGCTCACCGCCGAGCGCTCCGCGGTGATGGCCGTGGGCACCCAGAACGGCACGCAGGGCGCCCTCGACATGGGGCTCGTCCCCGACCGGCTGCCGGGCTACCTGAGCCCGGCCGACGCGGCGGCGCGCGCGCCGCTCGAGAAGCAGTGGGGGGTCACGCTCTCCGCCGCGCCGGGGATGACGGCGCCCGAGATCCTGAAGGCCGCGGCCGAGGGACGCATCCGGGCGCTGTGGATCGCGAGCGACAACTGGCTCAGGAGCGCGCCCGACCGCGCGCTCGCCGAGAAGGCCCTCGCCAGCGTGGAGCTGGTGGTGGTGAGCGAGCTGTTCCTCACCGAGACCGCCCGCGCGGCGCACGTGGTGTTCCCGGCCGTCTCGTTCGCCGAGAAGGAAGGCGTGGTCGTGAACTGCGAGCGCCGGCTCCAGCGCACCGCGCGGGCGCTCTCGCCGCTCAAGGGCGCGCGGCCCGACTGGGAGACCTTCCAGGCGGTGGCGCGCGCGCTGGGAGCGGGCTGGTCGTACCGCGGCGCCGAGGACGTCTACCGCGAGATCGCGCGGCTCGTGCCGCCCTACCGCGGCACCGGCTGGGGCACCATGCTCCCGCTCGGTCCCCGCTGGGCCAGCGCCGGAGCGCCGGCGGTCGCCGGCTCGCTCACGCCCGTGGCCGACGCGCAGCCTGGCGCCGGGGCACCGGCCGAAGGCCTGTGGCTGCTCTCGGGCGGGGTGCTGTTCCAGCAGGGGAGCCTCTCGCACCGCGTCGAGCTGCTGCAGAGGCTGGCGAAGGGAGCGCGCGCCTTCTTCGGAGCGGGCGAGCTCCAGCGGCTGGGCCTCGCGGAGGGCGACGCGGTCGTGCTCGAGGGGCCCGCCGGCAGCCTCACGCTCCCCGCGGCGGTGGACGACAGCGTCCCGCCCGGCGCCGTGTTCGTGCCGTACGCGTACCCCGAAGTCCAGGTCAACCGGCTCGGCGCCCCCTCGGGCGCGGGGCTTCGCGTGAAGGCCCGCAGGGCCGGAGTCACCGCCAGCGTGGGAGCGTAGCGCGGGATGGCCGCCATCCTCGACAACCCCGACATCCAGTTCGCGTTCTGGGCCCTCGTCAAGTGCGTCGTCATCCTCACGGCGATGCTCGGGGTGGTGTCGTACCTGATCTTCGTCGAGCGCAAGATCGCCGGCCACATGCAGGCGCGCACCGGCCCGAACCGGGTGGGGCCGCTCGGGCTGCTCCAGCCGGTCGCGGACATCCTCAAGCTGTTCTTCAAGGAGGAGTTCATCCCCGACGCGGCGAACAAGATCATCTTCCACGTGGCGCCCGTCCTCGCGGTGATCCCGGCGCTCGTGAGCTTCTCGGTGGTGCCGGTCGGCCCGAACTTCACGGTCACCGACGTCAACGTGGGCCTGCTGCTGTTCCTCGCCATGTCGAGCCTGGGCGTGTACGCGATCACGCTGGGTGGCTGGTCGTCGAACAACAAGTACGCGCTGCTCGGGGGCCTGCGCTCCTCGGCGCAGATGATCTCCTACGAGCTGGCGCTGGGGCTCTCGACCGTCGGCGTGCTGCTCATCGCCGGGTCGCTCTCGCTCGTGGACATCGTCAGGGCGCAGGAGCACGTGTGGTTCGCCGCGTACCAGCCGGTCGCGTTCGTGGTCTTCATGATCGCGGCGTTCGCGGAGACCAACCGCGCGCCCTTCGACCTGCCCGAGGCCGAGGCCGAGCTGGTGGCGGGCTTCCACACCGAGTACTCGAGCATGAAATGGGGGATGTTCTTCCTGGGCGAGTTCATGAACGTCATCACCATCTCCTCGATCGCGATCACGCTCTTCCTCGGGGGCTGGAACGGGCCGTGGCTGCCGGACTCGCTCAAGTTCCTGTGGTTCTTCCTCAAGCTCGGCGTGCTCCTGTTCTTCTTCATCTGGGTGCGCTGGACCTACCCGCGCCTGCGCTACGATCAGCTCATGAACCTGGGCTGGAAGGTGCTGCTGCCGGTCGCGCTCGTGAACATCCTGGCCACCGGCACTGTGATCCACTGGCTGGAGAACCGATGATCGCCCCCGCGCTGTTCGCCGTCTTCGCCGCGATCGCCGTGGTGTCGGCGCTGAGCGTCATCCTGCACCGGAACCCGGTCACGAGCGCGTTGTTCCTGGTCGTGACGTTCTGCTCGCTCGCCGGCATCTACCTGGTCCTGCACGCCGAGTTCATCGGCATGGTGCAGGTCATCGTCTACGCCGGCGCGATCATGGTGCTGTTCCTGTTCGTCATCATGTACCTGAACCTGGGCAGGGACATCGAGACCGGCGTGCAGATCGCGCTGCGCCGCGGCGTGGGCTGGCTGATGGGGATCGCGCTGCTGGCCGCCGGGGTCGCGCTGTTCCGGCACCCGTGGGTCGCAGGGCCCGCGGCGCCGCCGGGCCCGCCGATGGGCAACACGCAGGCGATCGGCCTCCTGCTCTACTCGCGCTACCTGTTCCCGTTCGAGGTCACCTCGATGCTCCTGCTGGTCGCGATGGTCGGGGTGGTCGTCATCGCCAAGGGCCGCCGCGCGCCCGGGCCCGCCGCCGACCTGCCGCCGGGCACCGCGCCCGGCGCCCCGTCGCAGGAGGACGCGTGATCCCGCTCTCCTGGTCGCTCGCTCTGAGCGCCGTGCTGTTCGTCATCGGTGTCATCGGCGTGCTGGTGCGCCGCAACGCGCTCGTCATCTTCATGTCCATCGAGCTGATGCTGAACGCGGCGAACCTCGCGTTCGTGGCGTTCTCGCGCGACATGCAGTCGCTCGACGGGCAGGTGTTCGTGTTCTTCGTGATGGCCGTGGCCGCCGCCGAGGTGGCGGTCGGGCTCGCGATCATCGTCAACATGTTCCGTCTGCGCGAGACCGTGTTCGTGGACGAGATCAACCTGCTGAAAGGCTAGGCCGCCTTGGCCGATTCGAACGCTCCGATGCTGTGGCTGATCCCGGCGCTGCCGCTCGCGGCGGTGCTGCTCAACCTGCTCGTGGGCGGCCGCCTGGGCAGGAAGGGGATCGGCTGGCTCGCGTGCAGCGCCGTGGGGCTGGCGTTCCTGGTCGCGCTGCGCGCGGTGCTCCGGCTCGCCGCGCTCCCCGAGGCGCAGCGCACGGTCACCGACACGGTCTACACCTGGATGCGCGTGGGCGACCTCTCGGTGGACGTCTCGTTCCTGCTCGACCCGCTCTCGGCGGTGATGGCGCTGGTGGTGACCGGCGTGGGGTTCCTCATCCACGTCTACTCGACCGGGTACATGGCGCACGACGCCTCGTTCCGCCGGTTCTTCCTGTACCTGAACCTGTTCATGTTCGCGATGCTCACGCTCGTGATGGCGGACAACTTCCTGCTCATGTTCGTGGGCTGGGAGGGCGTGGGCCTGTGCTCCTACCTGCTCATCGGGTTCTGGTACACACGGCCCTCGGCGGCCGAGGCGGGGAAGAAGGCGTTCATCGTCAACCGCATCGGCGACTTCGGCTTCATCCTCGGCATGCTCATCCTGTTCACGTGGGGCGGAAGCCTCGAATACACGCGGCTGTTCGCGGTGGCCCCGCACGTGTTCGCGGTGGGCTCGACGGTGATCACCACCGCCACGCTGCTGCTGTTCCTGGGCGCTATCGGCAAGAGCGCGCAGCTCCCGCTCTACACCTGGCTCCCGGACGCGATGGAGGGTCCGACCCCGGTCTCCGCGCTCATCCACGCCGCGACCATGGTGACGGCCGGCGTTTACATGGTGGCGCGCACCCACGTGCTGTTCCAGCTCGCGCCGGTCTCGCTCCAGACCGTGGCGTGGGTCGGCGCGGCCACCGCGGTGTTCGCGGCCTCGATCGGTCTCGCCCAGAACGACATCAAGCGCGTGCTCGCCTACTCGACCGTGAGCCAGCTCGGGTACATGTTCATGGCGTGCGGCGTGGGCGCGTTCACCGCCGGCATCTTCCACCTGATGACGCACGCGTTCTTCAAGGCGCTGCTCTTCCTCGGCGCGGGCTCGGTGATCCACGCCCTCTCGAACGAGCAGGACCTGAGGAAGATGGGCGGCCTCGCGCCGCGACTGCCCTGGACCCACGGCACCATGCTGGTCGCGACCCTCGCGATCGCCGGCATCCCGCCGCTCGCCGGCTTCTTCAGCAAGGACGAGATCCTCTCGAGCGCGTTCGCGAGCGGCAATGTCGCGGTGTGGATCCTCGGGCTGGCCGGCGCGGTGATGACCGCGTTCTACATGTTCCGGCTGTACATCCTGGCCTTCCGCGGCAAGCCACGCCTCTCGCACGAGGCCGAGCACCACCTGCACGAGTCGCCGCCCTCGATGATCGTGCCGCTCGCGGTGCTGGCGGCGCTCTCGGTGGTGGGCGGGCTCGTCGGACCGCCGATGCAGGAGGGCGGGCACTCCTTCGCCCGCTGGCTCGCGCCGGTGTTCGCCGGCGGGGCGCACGGGGCGGCCCCGCACCACGCGGTCTCCGTGGCGACCGAGTGGGGCCTCATCGCGCTCTCGGTGGTGGTGGCGCTGGCCGGCATCGGGCTGGCGTTCCGCGTGTACCTCCAGGATCCGGACGCCGCGACGCGCCTGCGCGAGCGCCTGGCCGGCCTGCACCGCACGCTGCTCAACAAGTACTGGGTGGACGAGCTCTACGACGCGACCGCGGTGCGCTTCGTCCATGGGGCGGCCCAGTCGTTCTGGCGCTTCTGGGACACGAAGGTCGTGGACGGCGCGGTGAACGGCGTGGGCCACGTGTTCGAGGGCTGCTCCGCAGTGCTGCGCCTGTTCCAGACCGGCTTCGTGGGCACCTACGCGCTGTTCTTCACGCTCGGCGTGGTGGCGCTCCTCCTTCACTTCCTGAGGCACTGACGCCGTGAACTTCCCCTGGCTGTCCTGGCTGGTGTTCTTCCCGCTCATGGGCGCCGTGCTGCTCGTGCTCATGCCGGCGGGCGCCGGCCGCGCGATCCGGCGCTGGGCGACGACCGTGGCGCTCGCCGAGTTCGCGTTCTCCGTGCCGTTGTGGTGGCGGGTCGTCCCCGGGCAGCCCGGCTGGCAGTTCGTGGAGCGGCACGACTGGCTCCCGGCGCTCGGCGCGCGCTATGCGCTCGGCGTGGACGGCATCAGCATGCTGCTCGTGCTGCTCACCACGCTCATGACGGTGGTCGCGGTGCTGGGGGCATGGACCGCGGTGTCGCAGCGCACGCGCGAGTTCTACGCGCTGCTGCTGGCGCTCGAGAGCGGCATGCTCGGCACGTTCCTGTCGCTCGACCTGCTGCTGTTCTACGTGTTCTGGGAGGCCATGCTCATCCCGATGTACCTGGTCATCGGGGCGTGGGGCGGCGAGCGCCGCATCTACGCGGCGATCAAGTTCTTCCTTTACACCATGGCCGGCAGCGTGCTCATGCTGGTCGCGATCTTGTGGCTCTACTTTCTGCAGAAGACGACCACCGGGGTCGCCACGTTCGACCTCGACGCCTTCTACGCGCTGCCGATCGCGCCGGCCACGCAGGTCTGGCTGTTCCTGGCGTTCGCGGTGGCGTTCGCGATCAAGGTGCCGATGTTCCCGTTCCACACCTGGCTCCCCGACGCGCACGTCGAGGCGCCCACCGCCGGCTCGGTCATCCTCGCCGCGGTGCTCCTCAAGATGGGGACCTACGGCTTCGTGCGCTTCGCCATCCCGCTGTTCCCGCAGGCCTCGATGCAGTTCACGCCGTGGATCGCCGGGCTCGCGCTGGTGGGCATCATCTACGGCGCGCTGGTCTCGATGGTGCAGCCCGACCTGAAGAAGCTGGTGGCCTACTCGTCGGTGAGCCACCTGGGCTTCTGCATGCTGGGCCTCTACGCCATGAACCCGCAGGGCTTCGCCGGCTCGATGATGCAGATGCTCAGCCACGGCGTCTCGACCGGCGCGCTGTTCCTCCTGGTGGGCGTGATCTACGAGCGCCGCCACACGCGGCTCATCGCCGACTTCGGCGGGCTGTGGAAGCCGCTCCCGGTCTACGCGAGCATCTTCCTCGTCGTGATGCTGTCCTCGATCGGCCTGCCCGGCACGAACGGATTCATCGGCGAGTTCCTGGTGCTGCTCGGAGCGTTCCGCGCGCAGCCAATGTGGGCGGTGCTCGCCGCGACCGGCGTCATCCTCTCGGCCTGCACCATGCTGTGGATGTTCCAGCGCGTCATGTTCGGCCCGGTGACGCACCCCGAGAACGAGAAGCTCCAGGACCTCTCGCTGCGCGAGCGGCTGGTGTTCGCGCCGCTGCTCGTGCTCATCTTCTGGATGGGCGTCATGCCGCAGCCGTTCCTCGACCGCATGCAGCCCGCGCTCGACCGCGTCATCGTGCTCCACCACCAGCGCGCCGCCATGAGCCTGGCGCGCGCGACGGCCGCGGGAGCCGGGTCCCGCCCGATCGTCACCCTTCCCGCCGCCGGAGGCGCGCGATGAGCCTGGTGCCCGCGCCGCAGCTCATCGCGGTGGACTGGTGGGCGCTCGGCGCCGTGATCGCGCTGAGCGCGGGCGCGTTGCTGCTCCTGCTGCTCGAGTTCGTGCCGGCCAGGCCCGGCAGCAGCCGCGCCGCCGTGCTGTCGCTGCTCGCGCTCGCGGCCTCCGCCGTGGCGGTGTTCGTGGCGCGCGACGCGCGGCGCTCCATCTTCGACGGCATGTTCGTGCACGACGGTTTCACCGTGTTCTTCACGCTGCTGTTCTGCGCCATCGGCGCGGTGAGCGTGCTGCTGTCGTGGGACTACGTGCGGCGCACCGGCATCCACCACGCCGAGTACTACGTGCTGATGCTGTGCGCCACGCTCGGCATGGTCATCATGGCCGCGTCGAACGACCTCATCACCATCTTCATCGGCCTCGAGCTCATGTCGCTCGGGCTGTACGTGCTGGTGGGCTTCCGCCGCGCGCACCTCGAGTCGAACGAGGCGGCGCTCAAGTACTTCCTGCTCGGCGCCTTCGCGAGCGGATTCCTGCTC
>CAYHRW010000002.1:3626-39094 GCA_964359105.1 uncultured bacterium | reverse complement strand
CCGCCCGGGCCGCTCCGGCCGCCGTGGTCGCGGCCGCCCGGATTGCCGCCCGGATTGCCGCCCGGATTTGACTTCGGCCGCCCGGCGCCGCTAATCTCCGCCGGCTTTTCTCCAGTCAGCAACTCTCCGGGCCAGTAGCCATCCACCCCGACTTCGCTTCGGCGAGGGGCGGACCGTGACGGAAATCCCGTTCTGTTGGTGGGGCGTGGCCAAGCGGTAAGGCACGAGACTTTGGATCTCGCACTCGGAGGTTCGAATCCTCCCGCCCCAGCCAACCAGGCGCGGGTCATCTGCCGGGGTACCCGCCGTCAATCGGTCAGCGGGTCGGCCTCGGGCGCTCCGTGCTCGACGTGGCTAAGGCCACGTCTGCGCGCGGCGCTGGGCACCCACCGAAGGTGGGTCCGGCGCCTTGCATCTGGGCCACCCTCGGCTGGCTGGAGTGCCACAGTCGGAAAGGCGACACGGTCCGCCCTCCAGGTTCTTCACTATCAGGGGTCTTCTGTCTCTGGTTCTCATGATCAGTGTTGTGCGTTTGCTTCTCGTGTCCAGCAGGTCTCTCGTTTCCACCTGTTCCTCCGCGGCGCGGTGACGCCGCGGGTGATGTGATCCTCTCGTGAGAGGAGATGCCGCCTTGGATCCGTGTCGGATCTTCGCGGGGAACGCCAGCTTGAGCCTGGCGCAAGCGATCTGCTCGAGACTGAAGACGCCGCTCGGGGACGCGGAGGTGTCGCGCTTCGAGGACGGGGAGGTGTCGGTCCGGTTCAACGAGAACATCCGCGGCAGCGACGTGTTCATCGTGCAGGCCACGGGCGCGCCGGCGGAGAACCTGATGGAGCTGCTGGTGATGCTCGACGCGGCGAAGCGCGCATCGGCGCGGCGCGTGACCGCGGTGCTGCCGTACTTCGGCTACGCGCGCCAGGACCGCAAGGACCAGCCGCGCGCGCCGATCTCGGCGAAGCTGGTGGCGAACCTCATCACGGTGGCGGGCGCGGACCGCGCGCTCACCATGGACCTGCACAGTGCCCAGATCCAGGGGTTCTTCGACATCCCGTTCGACCACCTGTACGCGGCGCCGGTGCTCATCGAGCACTTCGCGCGGAAGAACATCCCGAACCTCATGGTGGTGGCGCCGGACATCGGCAGCGTCAAGATGGCGCGTGCCTACGCCAAGCGCCTGGGCGCGGAGCTCGGCCTGGTGGACAAGCGCCGCCCGAAGCCGGACGCGGTCGAGGTGATGAACATCATCGGCGAGGTCGAGGGTCGCAACGTCGTGCTGTTCGACGACGTGGTGACCACGGGGCGCACGCTGTTGCAGGCGGCGGAGACGATCCGCAAGGCGGGCGCGAAGGAGGTGTACGCGGGCGTGACGCACGGGATGTTCGCCCCGGGCTCGCTCGAGCGCATCGCGAACTCGTCGATCCGGCAGCTGGTGATCACCGACACGATCCATCACAAGCCGGGCGGTCTGCCCGCCAACGTCACGGAGCTGTCGGTGGCGGGGCTGCTCGGGGAAGCCGTGGAGCGCATCCACGAGGAGCGCTCGCTGAGCTCGCTGTTCGTATGACCGTGCGCGTCGAGCCGCGGTGCACCCGCCGGGTACCCGCCGAAGGTGGGTCGGGGTGCGGGTCCGCGGTCCGCGCCGCAACACCCGGGGCCCGCCCCGGACGAGGAGGCAAGAGATGTCTGTCATCGCATTGACCGGCGCACGCCGGGAGAGCATCGGCAAGGGCGGCGCGCGCAAGGCGCGGGCCGCCGGCCTGATTCCGGGCGTGCTGTACGGCCACGGCGAGACGCCGGTGCCGATCAGCGTCGCCACGCGCGAATTCGATCTCGCCCTGCGCAAGCACAGGGGCGGCAACGCCATCGTGAGCCTGTCGGTGTCGGGCAGCGAGTACACGGCGCTCATCCGCGACGTGCAGTACGACCCGATCACGCACGACATCATCCACCTGGACTTCCAGCACATCTCGCTCACCGAGATGGTCGAAGTGCGGGTGAACGTCCGCCTGGTGGGCGTTCCGGTGGGCGTGAAGGACGGCGGCGGCATCCTCGAGCCGATCCTGCGCGAGGTCGAGGTGCGCTGCCTGCCCACCGCCATCCCGAGCGCGATCGACGTGGACGTGGCGCACCTCAACATCGGCGACTCGGTCCACGTGCGCGACCTGTCAGTGCCAGAGGTCACGATCCTCACCGATCTGGACGCGACGGTGGCGACGGTGGTGCCGCCCACGGTGATGGAGGAGAAGCCGGTCGAGGAGGTCGTGGCGGCCGAAGCCCCGGCGGAGCCCGAGGTCATCGCCAAGGGCAAGAAGGAGGAGGTGCCGGAGGGCGAGGAGGAGAAGAAGTAGCCCGTGGCCCTGGTGCTCGGCCTCGGCAACCCGGGCGAGCGCTACGCGCGCACCCGCCACAACGTGGGATGGCGCGTGCTCGAGCGGCTGGTGGCGCGCTGGGGCGCCGCGCCGGCGGAGCAGTCGCCGCTCTACCGTGCGTGGCGCGCCGAACCGGCGGGGCGGGCGGTGGATCTGGTGGTGCCGTCCACGTTCATGAACCTGACCGGCGAGGCGCTCGGCGCGTGGCGCGAGCGCCATGGACTCGAGCCGGAGCGGCTGCTGGTGGTGGTGGACGACGTCTACCTGCCGGTCGGCGCGCTGCGCCTGAGGGTGCGGGGCTCGAGCGGCGGGCACCGCGGGCTCGACTCGGTCGAGCGCGCGCTGGGCGGCCGGGACTACGCCCGGCTGCGCATCGGGGTGGGCGCGGCGGCGAACCCGGTGGAGTTGCGCGAGCACGTGCTGGACATGTTCACGAGTGAAGAAGAAGCGGTCGTGGCCGAAACGGTGGGCCTCGCCGCGGACGCCGTGGAGTGCTGGGTGACCGACGGCATCCTGGCGGCCATGAACCGGTTCAATCGCAAGGTGCGCAAGGAGGAATCCACGTCGTGACCAAATACGAGACGACCTTCATCCTCGAGCCGGGCCTCGACGAGACCCGCGTGAACGAGGAGATCGAGCGCGTGTCCCACTGGATCAAGGACTTCGGCGGCGAGGTCACCGAGATCCAGCGCTGGGGCAAGCGACGGCTGGCCTACGAGATTGGCAAGAAGCGCGACGGGATCTACACGTTGATCACGTACGAGGCGCCGGGTGCGACGGTCAAGGAGCTCGAGCGGCGGATGAAGCTCGACGAGTCCATCATGCGCGTGCTCACCGTGCTCCACGTGCCGCCGGATCTCACCCGGCCGCAGGTGGACGCCGAGGGAGTCGTGGCGGCGGCGAGCGAAGACGCCGACGAATAGCGCCCGTCGTCCCCGCAGGGGGAGGACCCATGACCGAGCTGCGGCTGCCCGAAGTGAACCGGGTGATCCTGAGCGGTCGCCTGACGCGGGACCCGGAGGCGCGTTACGCGTCGAACGGGACGCAGATTACGAGCTTCGCGATCGCGTTCCACCGCCGCTACCGCGGCAAGGACGGGAAGCTGGCGGAGCACACGGGGTACGCGCCAGTCGTGTCGTACCAGCGGCTGGCGGAGGTGTGCGGACGGTATCTGAAGAAGGGCAGCCCGGTGCTGGTCGAGGGCCGGCTGCAGATGCGGGAGTGGACCACGCGGGAGGGGAGCCGCCAGACGCGGCTCGAGGTCCGCGCCGAGAGCATCCACTTCCTCGAGCGCATGGCGGGCGCCGCCGGGCTTCCGGGCCTGGCGGGACCCGAGCAACCCGATGAGGGTGGCCGCGGGCTGCCCTGATCCAGGAGGTGAGAGCGCAGGACATGGCCAAGGAGCGTGAAGGCAAGGGCATCAAGAAGAAGTACTGCAAGCTGTGTCTCGAGAAGGTCGGCTTCGTGGACTACAAGGACGAGAAGCGGCTGGGCCGGTTCATCACCGACCGCGGCAAGATCGTGCCGCGCCGTGTGTCGGGGACGTGTGCCCGGCACCAGAAGCAGCTGACGACCGCGATCAAGCGGGCGCGGGTGCTGGCGTTGCTCCCGTTCACCAGTGACTTCTACCGCTGAGCCGGGCACGGGCGTGGCGGGTCCGTCGTGGGTCCGCACCGGCCTGATCGTCGCGGCGCTGGCGCTCCTGGCGCTGCAGACGCCCATGCCGTGGGCGTGGCTGTGGCTCGCGGTGCCGGGCGCGGTGGCGGTGGCGCTGCTCGCGACGTGGCGCTTCGGCGTGCGCGGGGCGGTGCTCGCGGTCGTGCTGTCCGCAGGGACGCTGGTGGTGGGCGGGGTCGCGAGCCTGTCGGCCTGGTGGATCCCGGTGGCCGCGCTCATCGGGTCGTGGATGGGGCTGCGCGAGGAGGGCGGGGGACCACCGGCGGGCGAGCGCGCCCGGATGCTGGCGCCGGCGCTGATGCTGGCGGCGGCGCTGCCGTGGGCGTCCCGGTATGGCGGGTTCGTGAAGGACGTGAACGCGGAGCTGCTGGCGGGCGACGCGCAGTTCCTCGAGCTGCTGCGCCAGTTCGGGGCGAGCGGCGAGCGTCTGGGCAGCATGCAGAAGGCGGTGGCCGAGAACGCTGCGCTGCGCCACCAGGCGCTGCCGAACGTGCTCCCCACCGTGCTGTTCGCGTGGGTGGCGCTGCTCACCGTCGCGGGGCGCGCGCTGGCGGCGGGGCTCGCGCGGTCGCTGCGCTGGCCGCGGCTGTCGCGCGTGAGGCTGATCGAATGGCGCCTGCCGGACGCGGCGCTGTGGACGTTCCTGGCGGGTCTGGCCCTGCTGGTGAGCCCGTGGAGGGCGTGGACTCCCACCGGCTGGACGCTGCTGCTCAACACGGGGCTGGGGTTTTGTGTGCAGGGGATCGCGGTCGTAGAATCGCTGCTGCTCACGCGCGGCGTTCCGCCCTCTGTCATCGTCGTGACCATGTTGTTCGTGTTCCTGATCGCCATGCCGATGTTCGTGCTGACCACGGCGGCCGTGGGTCTGAGCGACGTCTGGCTGGACTACCGCCGGCTCGAGTCCGTCCCGGACGGAGATCGAACCTAGGAGAGTCGTGATGGATGTCATCCTGCTGGAAGACCTCGAGGGCGTGGGCTCGAAGGGTGCGCTGATCCACGTCAAGCCGGGCTATGCCCGCAACTACCTGCTCCCGCGCAGGCTCGCGATCCCCGCGGGCACGAAGGCGGCGAACGTCTACAAGGAGCTGGAGCGCCAGCGCGTCATCCGGGACGACCGGCTGGTCGCGCAGGCGCGCGCCGAGGCGGCCCGGCTCGACGGGGTCGAGGTCAACATCCCGGCGCAGGCGAACGAGGAGGACACGCTGTTCGGCTCGATCACGAACGCCGACGTCGCCGAGGCGCTGCAGAAGGCGGGCTTCGTGGTGGACAAGCGCCGGATCGAGCTCCCGGAGCACATCAAGCAGCTCGGCAGGTACGACGTGCCGGTGAAGTTCCACGCCGGCGTGACCGCCGCCGTGAAGGTCTGGGTGGTGCGCGCATGAGATCGGCGAGTCATGACATCCAGAGGGTCGCGTCTCTCGCCGCGATCGCGCTGGCGATCGCCGCGACGGCCGCGTCGGGCGCGCCGGCGAAGAAGCCGGCTCGATCCGCGCCCCGGCGCGCCGCGGCCGCCGACACGGCGCAGGTGCTCATCCGCATCGGCGGCGAGACCATCACGACCGCCGACTTCCGCCGCCGGATCGAGGAGATGCCCGAGCAGGCGCGCGCCAACTTCGCGACGCCGGAGGGGCGCCAGCAGCTGCTCGAACGCATGGTCGAGGAGCGCGTGTGGCTGGCCGCGGCGCTCAAGAACGGGGTCGGCGACCGCCCGAAGGTGCAGCAGCAGCTCGCGCAGCAGCGCCGCGACCTGCTGATCCGCACCTGGCTCGCCGAGGTCATGGCGTCGAACCCCGCGCCGTCGGACTCCGAAGCGAGTCTCTTCTACGAGGGGCACAAGGACGACTACCGGACGCCGGCAGCCGTGACGCTGCGCCACATCCAATCGCCGACCGAGGCCGGGGCGAAGAGCGTCCTCAAGCTCGCGAAGAGCGGCCAGGACTGGGCGAAGCTCGTGCAGAAGCACACGGCCGACACGCTCACGCGTGCCGCCGCCGGCTCGCTCGGCTCGGTGACGAAGGACGGCCAGTTCGCCACGCTCGGCCGCCAGCCCGCGCTCGCCGAGTCCGCCTTCGCGCTGGGTGCCGGCAGGATCGGCGGGCCATGGAAGACGGACAAGGGCTGGCACGTCGTGAAGGTGGACGAGGTGCGGCCCGACGGCTGGCGCCCGTTCGAGACCGTGCGCCCGATGATCCTGCGCCAGCTCGGCCAACAGCGCTCGCAGGAGTTCTACCGGCAGCAGCTCGACGAGGCGCGCAGGAGGCTGGGCGTCGCGCCCGACTCCGCCGCGATCAAGAGGTTCGTGTCGCAGAAGAAGACCGCGCGTGAGATGTTCACGGAGGCGCAGGAGCTGGGTGCGCCGCGCGAGCGCATCGCCGCGTACGAGAAGCTGCTCGCGCAGTACCCGGACAGCGACGTGAGCGCGCAGGCCCAGTTCATGGTGGGCTTCATCTACTCCGAGGAGCTCAAGGACTACGACCGGGCGGAGAGGGCCTTCCGCGCGGTGATCGACCGCTATCCGAAGTCCGAGCTGGCGCCGTCCGCGGCGTGGATGGTCGAGCACATGCGCACGGAAGAGGCGCCGCCGTTCAAACTCCAGGAGGCGGACTCGAGCAAGGCCGCCCCGCCGCCGCAGGGCACCGGCAAGGGCTCGTCCGAAAGACCGTGAACGTCGTCGAAGTCAAGGTCAACGGCCTGATCCTCGAGCACAAGTCCCAGCAGAACATCGTCATCCTGCGGGAGCTCGAGGGCGAGCGGATCCTGCCCATCTGGATCGGCCCCGGCGAGGCACAGGCGATCCGCCGCATCCTCTCCGAGGAACCCTTCCCGCGGCCGCTCACGCACGACCTGCTGGTGCTCATCGTCGAGGGGCTCAAGGCGAAGGTGACGCGGGTGGTCATCGCCGACCTGCGCGAGAACACGTTCTACGCCAGCGTCTTCGTCGAGCGCGAGGGCCAGGTGCTCTCGATCGATGCACGCCCGTCCGATTCGATCGCCGTGGCGCTGCGCGGCAAGGCCCCGATCTTCGTGAACGAGAAGCTCCTCCAGCCGCCGCCCACGCAGGAGGAGGAGAGCGCCGAGGCCGCCGAGGAGGCGCCGCGCGAGCTCACCGAGGAGGAGAGGGCCGAGCAGCTGCGCCGCTTCCTCGAGAAGCTGAATCCCGAGGACTTCGGCAAGTTCCAGCTGTAGCCGGGGGCGGATGGCTTCGAAGCGCGCGGGCGGCGGGCCGGAAGGCCGGTCGCCCGTTCCATCCGGAGGTCGGACTCAGTAGATGCGGAAGTTGAAGCGGAAGACCGCGTAGACCTCTTCCGCCTTCCCGGCCACGCGGTAGGGCCGGAAGCGGCACTGCCAGACCGCCGTCGTGGCTGCCTGCTCGAGCGGGCGCTGGCCGCCGCTCGACATCAGGTCCACCTGCACGACGGTGCCGGTCGTGTCCACCCGGGCCACCAGCGCGATGCGACCCTCGATCCCCTGGTCGCGCGCGTCCTCGGGGTAGACCGGGCGGACCAGGCGCTCGATGATCAGGTCCTCGGATTGCATGACCGGCGCGCTGCCGCCATAGAGGACGCGCGCCCGCGCGAGCAGGTCCTCCGTCGACTCGCCTTCGCCGGTGCGGATCCGGCGCGCGTCGGGCCGGGCGTGCGGGTCGCTCGAGGGCTTCGCCTGCTTGCGCCCGCCCTTGGTGGCCTGCCGGGAGAGCAAGGTGATCGTGGTGCGCCCCGGGTTCCGGCTCGCCGGGCCGCTCGCCTCGAGGATGATGCGCCGGACGTACTGCTCCGGGCCTTCGAAGCCGAAGCGCTTCGGGTGCAGCGGTCCGGAGCGCAGCGCCCGGCCGAGCGGCGCACGCACGGCGGGGAGGAGCAGGGCCAGCTGGAGCGCGAGGAACACCACGCTCACACCGAACGTGATCAGCGAGACGCGCCGCACGAAGCGGGCGCGCTCGAGGTAGTACTCCTGGGTGCCGTGTGGCATGGGTGCGCCCCCGAGGCAGCCGCAGGGGACTACCGGCCGCGAACCCCGGTCAGCACGATGGCCCGCTGGGAATCTAGCAGAACCGCGCGTGCCCTGACCCGGGGGGCCTCCGCCTCCACCGCGATCGTGCGGGGCGCGGGGCGCGCGAACCGAACGCGGCCGAGCGCGTCGGTCTCGAGCACCAGCGCGCCGCCGAGCGTCACCGGCGCGCCGGCGACCGGAAGACCGTCGGCGTCGCGCAGCTCGAGCGAATCGCGCGGCCAGTCCGCCCCCGGCGCCCACTCGCGCGCGAGCGCGAGGAAGAGCGCGTAGGCCTCGGCGCGCAGCGTCCCCGGCGCGAGCAGCTGCGTCTCGCCCGCCGCGTCGTCCACCCGCGCCGGTGAGACGGAGAGCGAGGGGCAGGAGGTCTGCCCCACCACGAACCCGGCGTCCTCGGCCGCGGGCGGAGCAGGGAGCCGGAGCGCCGCGAGCTCGCTGGCCGTGCGTTCGGCCCACAGCCTGCCCGCGGCGCTGGCGAAGTAGTGGCCGATGCGCGGCGGCGCGGCGCGGTGGGCGATGCGCACGAAGCGCTCGGCGTGGAACGCCTCGCTCACCTGCACGCGCTCGACCTCGGACAGCGCCAGATCGCCGTCGCGCGTGAGCTTCACCTCGGCGCCAGCCGCGGTGAGGAAGCCGGCAAGGATGCGCGCGCACTCCAGGTTGAGGAAGGATGCGCGCGTGCCGCTCGGGCCCTGGCCGGCCGCGTCGCCGCCACCGCCTTCCGGGTCGAGCACGATGCGCCGGCCGTGGAGCGCGCCGCCGAGGAGGGCGGTCCAGCGCGCGGGCCAGCCGCCCTCCGTCGGGTCGGGCAGCGGCCGGAAGCCGGGGAGGCTCGCGGTGCGCTCGCGGGTGTCGTGCGGCAGGGGGATGACGGCGAAGCCGTCCCGGTTCAGCCAGGGCGCGGCCGGAGTCTCCGCCGTGGGCACGCCGGCCAGCGGGACGCCTTCCGGCAGCCGCGTGAGGAAGAGCCGGCGCGCCGCCGGCCCGCCCGCCGCGGCAGGCGCGCCCGCCAGGCTCTCGCGCAGCACGGCACCCCAGCCCGTGCGCAGCATGGCCCGCATCCTGAACGCCGGGCGACCGAACGGGCTGGCCCCCCGCGGGGCGAGCCTGAAGTAAGCCCAGGCGAGACCGGCGCGCGTGACCACCGTCGTCTCGGCCGGGACGTCCCCGGGAGAAAGGACGTGCAGGAGCAGCGTGTCCGGGCCCGGGCGCGCGGCACCCCGCCGGTCCAGCACGCGGAGCCGGATCGCGACGGGCCCCGGCGGGACCACCGGTGAATCCCAGTTCTCGAGCGCGAGCCGCGCCGGCTCGCGCTGGATGCGGAACCGGAACGTGCGCTCGCGCGCCGCGCCGACCCCCGAGAGCCTCACGCGCAGCGAGCCCGCATGCTCGCCGGGCGCATAGGCATCGCGCGGCCACCAGGTGAGTCGGTCGCCCATCCTCAGGATCGGCACGACCCGGCCGTCCACGCGCAGCTCGGCCAGGTCGAACGCCCCGCGCACGCGCGCCCACAACTCGGGCGCCTCGGGCACCAGCCGGGCCGCCGTGTCGGACGCGGCGTGGCCATCGTCGAACTCCTCGATCACCGGCACCTTCCGCGCGAAGTACCGCGCCAGCCCGATGAACAGCGCCTCGGCCTCGAGCTGCTGCTTCTCGGGGAGCCTGAGCCGTTCCTCGACGTCGGGGTTGGTGATGTAGCTGGTCTCGGTGAGGAGCGCGGGCGCCTCGCTGCTGCGAAGGACGAAGAAGTTCCCCGGCACCACCTGGTTCGCCACGATGCCGACGTTGTGCACCAGCGCGCGGTGCACGTCCTGCGCGGCGTCGAGCGAAGGGCCCTCGTCGCCGAGCCTGTAGTAGGTCTGGGTCTCGTTGACGTCGTGGGCGCCCCGCGGGTCGGCGTTGTGGTGGATGGAGACGAACAGGTCGGGCTCGAACGCGTTCGCGAGCCGCACGCGCTCGGCGAGGTCGGCGCGCAGCGCGCTGTCGGCGGGCGTGAGGAAGTCGCGGTCGCGGTCGCGGGTGAGGAGCACCTGCGCGCCGTGAGCCGCGAGCAGGTCGCGGAGCCTCGACGCGACGCCCAGGTTCACCTCGGCCTCGGTGAGGCCATGCACGCCGAGCGCGCCGCGGAAGAACCCGCCATGCCCGGGGTCGAGCGCGATCCTCCGCCCCGCGAGCCCGCTCGCGTCCACGGCGGCGAGCGAGTCGGCGAGACGGTCGTAGCCCGCGGCCGGGCGCGGCGGGGGCGGAGGGAGCGGCGGCGGGCCGGCCCGGCGCGCGCATCCGGCGAGCACGAGCGCGGCAAGCGCCGCGACCAGCAGCGCGGCCGGCAGGAGGCGAGCGCAGGCGCGGCAGGAGCGCGTCCGTGCGCAGGGAGTGCTCATGCCGCGGCACGATAGCACCCGCTCGTGCGGGGCGGCAACGCAAGCCGCGGGAATCATTTGCCTTGCCTCCGCGCGCGCGTGCGTGCTACCTCTCCCTGCTTGACGCATGGCCTCCGGGGCTCACCCGGGTCCGGCGAGACGGCCCTCATGGGCGGACCACGGCCTCCGTCCGCGCCACCCCTGCGGGGCGAACTGAAGGAGAAGCCCATGTCCCTTTCGACTCGTCTGCGCCTCGGCCTCGCGGGCGTGGCTGCGCTGGCCGTGCTCTCGTTCGGTTGCGCCGGGACCGCCACCGATGAGCTGGTGATCGGGGAGTACGGCTCGCTCACCGGCAACGACGCGACCTTCGGGCAGTCCACCAAGCAGGGCGTGGAGCTGGCCCTCGGCGAGCTGGTGGCCCAGCGGGAGGGCAGGATCGGTGGACTCAAGGTGCGCGTGGTCGCGGAGGACGACCAGGGCCGTCCCGAGGAGGCCGCCACGGTCGTGAAGAAGCTCCTCAACCAGGACCGGGTGTGCGCCGTGATCGGCGAGGTCGCCTCGTCGCGGAGCCTCGCGGCGGCGCCGATCTGCCAGGAGGCGGGAGTGCCGATGATCTCGCCCTCCTCGACCAACCCCCGGGTGACCCAGGTCGGCGACTACATCTTCCGCATGTGCTTCATCGACCCCTTCCAGGGCACGGTGATGGCGCGCTTCGCGGCGCAGAACCTCCACATCCAGCGCGTGGCGATCCTCAAGGACGTCAAGAACGACTACAGCGTCGGGCTGGCGCAGTTCTTCACCGAGGCGTTCACGAACCTGGGCGGCTCGATCGTGACCGAGCAGGCCTACAGCGCGGGCGACCAGGACTTCCGGGCGCAACTCACGAACATGAAGGCTAGGAGCCCCGAGGCCATCTTCGTGCCGGGCTACTACACCGAGGTCGGCCTGATCGCGCGGCAGGCGCGCGAGCTGGGCATCAAGGCCCCGATCCTGGGCGGCGACGGCTGGGAGAGCGAGCAGCTCCTGCAGATCGGCGGCGAGGCGCTCGACGGTTGCTACTACTCGAACCACTTCGCTACCGACAACCCCGACCCGCGGCTCCAGGAGTTCCTGAAGAGCTACAAGGCCAGGTTCGGGAAGGAGTCGGACGCGATCGGCGGGCTCGCTTACGACGCCGCGAAGGTGCTGTTCCAGTCGCTCGAGAAGCTGGCGGAGCAGGACCCCGAGACCTTCAAGGGCCTGGCCTCCTCGAAGGCCGGCACGGCGGCGCGCAGGACTGCGGGCAAGAAGCTGCGCGACATCATCGCGACGACGACGAACTTCGCGGGCGTGACCGGCACCATCACCCTGGACGAGAACCGCAACGCCACGAAGCCCGCCGTCGTGCTCGCGATCAAGGACGGCAAGAAGGTCTACGACACCACCATCCATCCCTAGCCGGCAGCCCGCCCAGCCGCCCGTCGCGTGTCGGAGTTCCTGCAGCAGCTCGTCAACGGGGTGACGTGGGGCAGCGTGTACGCCCTTATCGCGCTGGGCTACACGATGGTCTACGGCATCCTGCGCCTCATCAACTTCGCCCACGGCGACATCTACATGCTGGGGGCGTTCTTCGGCTTCTACGCGCCCGGGCTCATCGTCGTGGCGGGGGCGCGGGCCGGCGAATGGCTCGAGGGCGTGCACCGCGCGCTCCACGGCGTGCCGGTCCTCGGGCCCGGGGTCGGGCGCCTGGCGGCGGCGCTGTCCGCGGCCGGCTCGATGCCGAACGCGCTCGAGGCGGTGCTGGTCCTGGTCATCGCGATGGTGGGCTGCGGGCTGGTCGGGATCATCATCGAGCGCGGGGCGTACAAGCCGGTGCGCGGCTCCTCGCGGCTCGCGGCGCTCATCACCGCGATCGGCGTGTCGCTCCTGCTCGAGAACGGCGGCGTGCTGGTGTTCGGGCCCGACCCCAAGTTCTTCCCGCAGATCATCCCGTCCTCGAACATCGCGCTCGGCGGCGGGGTCACGATCTCGAACCAGCAGGTCATCATCCTGGTCGTGTCCGTCCTGCTGATGTTCGCGCTGCGCTTCATCGTGACGCGGACGCGCGTGGGCAAGGCGATGCAGGCGGTCTCGCACAGCCACATGGCGGCTTCGCTCATGGGCATCTCGGTGGACCGCATCATCACCTTCACCTTCGTGCTGGGCTCGATGCTGGCCGCCGCGGCGGGCGTGCTGGTGGCGCTCCAGAATCCCAAGATCGAACCCTACATGGGCGTGATGCCGGGGCTCAAGGCGTTCGTGGCCGCGGTGCTCGGCGGGATCGGGAACATCCCGGGCGCGGTGCTGGGCGGGCTCGTCATGGGCGTCGCCGAGGTGCTGGTGGTGGGCTACGTCTCGCCCACCTACCGGGACGCCATCGCGTTCGTGCTGCTCATCGTCATCCTGCTGGTGCGACCGGCCGGCATCCTGGGCAAGGCCCAGGCCGAGAAGGTGTGAGATGCGGCGCACCCTGTGGCTCGCCGGCGTGCTGGTCGTGCTCGTCGCGCTGAACGTGACGCTGCCGCAGCTTCTGAACCCCTACCTGTTCCAGATGGTGGTGCTGTGCGGGATCAACGTGATCCTCGCGGTGTCGCTCAACCTGGTGAACGGGTTCACCGGGCAGTTCTCCATCGGACACGCGGGGTTCATGGCGCTCGGCGCCTACGGCTCGGCGATGTTCTCGCTCCACGTCGGGCAGGGCTGGGTCGCCGCGCTCGAGGCCGCCCACGTGCCGGGCGTGGTGGCGCAGGGCTTCGCGCTGCTCCTGGCGCTGCTGCTGGGCGGGTTGCTCTCCGCGCTCGCCGGCTACCTGGTCGGGCTCCCCTCGCTGCGGCTGCGCGGCGACTACCTGGCGATCGTCACACTCGGCTTCGGCGAGATCATCCGCGTCATCATCACGAACGTGGACGCGGTGGGAGCCTCGCGCGGGCTTCCCGGCATCCCGGGCTGGGTGAACTTCTTCTGGGTGGGGTTGGGCGTGGCGGCGGTGATTTTCCTTTCGCTGAACCTGGCCAGGAGCACGCACGGCCGGGCGCTGTTCGCCATCCGCGACGACGAGGTGGCGGCCGAGGCGCTGGGGGTGGACACCACGTCCTACAAGGTCCTGGCGTTCGTGCTCGGCGCGTTCTTCGCGGGCGTAGCGGGCGGGCTGTTCGCGCACTACCTCTCGTACCTGAACCCGAACTCCTTCACCTTCCTCAAGAGCATCGAGGTGATCGCGATGGTCGTGCTGGGCGGGCTTGGCAGCGTCTCGGGCGCGGTGCTGGCCGCGGTCGTCCTCACGCTGCTGCCCGAGGTGCTGCGCCCGGTCAAGGACTACCGCATGGTGCTCTACTCGTTCATGCTCATCGTCCTCATGATCACGCGCCCGCAGGGGCTGCTGGGGAACCGCGAGCTGTCGCTGGCGTGGCTCACGCGGCGCCGGCGGCGGGCGGGAGCGCCATCCGCATGACCGGCGATGTCCTGCTCGAGCTCGACCACGTCACCATCCAGTTCGGTGGCCTCAAGGCGGTCGCCGACCTCACGCTGCAGATCGGGCGCGGCGAGCTGGTCGGGCTGATCGGGCCGAACGGCGCGGGCAAGACCACGGTGTTCAACCTCGTCACCGGGGTCTACGCGCCCACGGTCGGGAGGATCCTGTTCGAGGGCCGACCCATCCAGGGCATGAAGCCGCACGCCATCGCCCGGCGGGGCATCACGCGCACCTTCCAGAACATCCGGCTGTTCGCCTCGCGCTGCTGCCGCGACAACGTCTGCATCGCCGCGCACCAGCACGCGCGCGCCGGGCTGGCCGACGCTGTCCTGCGCACGCGCCGCTTCGAGGACGACGAGCGCGACATCCAGCGGCGCGCCGGCGAGCTGCTCGAGATCCTGGGGCTCTCGGCCTGGGCGGACACGCCAGCGGCGGAGCTGCCGTACGGCCAGCAGCGCCGCCTCGAGATCGCGCGCGCGCTCGCCGGGCGGCCGCGCCTGCTCCTGCTCGACGAGCCCGCGGCCGGCCTCAACCCGCAGGAGAGCGACCAGCTGATGCACCTGATCGAGGACATCCGCCAGCGCTTCCACCTCACCATCCTGCTCATCGAGCACGACATGCGCGTGGTGATGGGGATCTGCCGGCGCATCGCCGTGCTCGACTACGGGGTCAGGATCGCCGAGGGCACGCCCGGCCAGATCCGCACCGACCCGCGCGTCATCGAGGCCTACCTGGGTGAGGAGGTGCACGCCGACCTCGGAGCGGGGGGCTGACGTGCTCCTCGAGGTCGCGGGGCTCGACGTCTACTACGGGGCGGTGCACGCCCTGAAGGGCGTGAGCCTGAACGCCGGGGTGGGGGAGATCGTCACGCTCATCGGCGCGAACGGCGCGGGCAAGACCACGCTGCTCCGCACCCTCTCGGGGCTGGTGCGCCCGCGGGCCGGGACGGTGCGCTTCGAAGCGCGGGACATCACCCGGCTGCCGCCGCACGAGATCGTCGGCCTGGGCGTCTCGCAGGCGCCCGAAGGGCGCATGATCTTCGCGAACCTCTCGGTGGAGGACAACCTCGAGCTGGGCGCCTACCGCCGCCGGGACCGGCCCGGGATCGCCGCGGACCGCGCGCGCGTCTTCCAGCTCTTCCCGCGCCTCGAGGAGCGCCGCCGCCAGATCGGCGGGACGCTCTCGGGCGGCGAGCAGCAGATGCTCGCTATCGGCCGGGCGCTCATGTCGCGCCCGCGCCTGCTGCTGCTCGACGAGCCCTCGCTGGGGCTCGCGCCGCTGCTGGTGCGCGAGATCTTCAAGACCATCCAGGAGATCAACCGCGCCGGCGTCACGGTGCTGCTGGTGGAGCAGAACGCCCACATGGCCCTGTCCGTGGCGCGGCGCGGCTACGTGCTGGAGACCGGCACGGTGCGGCTCGAGGATGAGGCCGTCCGCCTGCTCCAGAACGAGGAGGTGAAGAAGGCCTACCTGGGCGGGTAGGGTCCCGGCTCCGTCACGCCGCCTCGGCCAGCCCGTTCCGCTCCGCCGCGAAGCGCACCGCGCGCATCACGTCCTCGATGGTGAACGGCTTGGCCACCACCAGGTCCGCGCCGGCCTCGCGCACCGCCTCCGGGGCGACCTCCTCGCCCCACCCGGTCACGAACACGATGGCGAGCGCGGGATCGAGCGCGCGCATCCGCCGCGCCAGCTCCCAGCCGGTCATGCCGGGCATGCCGAGGTCGGTGAGCGCGAGCTGGAAGCGTCCGGGCCGGTGGGCGGCCAGCGCCTCCTCGCCCGACGCGCAGGCGGTGACGCGGTGCCCCAGCGCGCTCGTGATGTCGCGCAACACGTCGCGCACCGAGGCGTCATCGTCCACCACCAGCACGTCGAGCGGCGGCACCTCCCCGGCCGGCGCGGCGCGCGGGGCGGGGCGCGGCGCGACCGCCCCGGTGAGCTGGAACGCCAGCTGGTAGCGGGTCCCGTGCCCGGGTGCGCTCTCCACGGCGATCGAGCCGCCGTGCGCCTGGACGATGCCGTACACCACCGACATCCCGAGTCCGGTGCCGCGCTCGCCCTTGGTGGTGAAGAAGGGCTCGAACAGCCGCCGCCGCGTCTCCTCGTCCATGCCGACGCCGTCGTCCTCGAACGTGACGTGCGCCTGGCCGTCCGCGATGCGGCCGGTGATGCGGATGGCGCCGCCGTCGGGCATGGCGTCCACCGCGTTGAGGATGAGGTTCGTGAACACCTCGCGCAGCTCGTTGCCGCGGCCCGAGACCAGCGCGCCGGCCGTGGAGTCCACGCGGGTCTCGATGCGGCGGCCGGCGGCCAGCGCCTCGTTCTCCCAGCGCGTGCGCGTGAACTCGACGGCGTCGCGGATGACCGCGTCGAGGTCCACCGCCTCGGCCGCGTCCTGCGTGCCGCGCCCGAACTGGCGCAGCCGCCGCCCGGTCTCGCCGCCGTCCAGCGCCGCCTGCACGATCACCGCGAGCGAGGCGCTCAGCTCCTCCGCCGACAGCGTGCCGGCCTCGAGCCGGCGGGCGAGCAGCTGTGCGCGCCCGAGGATCGCGCCGAGCACGTTGTTGAACTCGTGGGCCACGCCCGATGCCATCTCGCCGGCCACGCGCAGCATCTCCGACTGCACCAGGTACTCGTGGGTGCGCTGCAGCTCCTCGAAGGCGCGCTCGAGGCGGTCCTGGAGCAGCGCGGCGTGCAGCGCCGACGACAGGTGGCTGGCGAGCGCCGCCACCAGGTCGGCCTGGGCGGGCGGGAAACCGTCCGGGTCGCGCGAGGCGAGCACCAGCAGCGCCGGCGGCGCGCCGGGGAACTGGAGCGCCAGGAGCAGCGCGCTGCGGAAGCCGTCGCCGGCGAGACCGTGCGCCAGCGGACCCGCCGGCGCGGCGAGGTCGAAGCGGCGCGTGCCGCCGCCGCATCCGTCGGGGCGGAGCAGCTCGGGTTCGACCGCGGTGCCGGCAGCGAGGCCGCCCCACGGCGGCGGCGGCTGGAAGAACGTGAAGCGTGGCGCGAGCTGCTCGGCGTCCGAGACCGCCAGTCCTACGCCCTCACAGCCGGTCACGCGCCGCACCTCGGCGGCCACCACCTCGAACACGCTGCGCGGGTCGTGGGCGGCGCGCGCGCCCCGCGCGATGGCCACCACCGCCGCGGTCGCGTCGCGCAGCGCATCCGCCTCCTCCTCGGCGGCCTGGCGCGCCTCGTGGAGCGCTCCGGCCATGGTGTTCATGGACGCGGCCAGCGCCCCGAGCTCGTCGGTGGAACGCACCGGGAGGCGGCGGTCGAGCTGGCCCGAGGCGATCTCGCGCGCCAGGTGGCTGGCCTCGTGCAGTGGCCTCACGATCACGCTCACCAGCTTCGAGACCGCGATCAGCCCGAGCAGGAGCACGGCGACCAGCAGCAGCATGCCGAGGTTGGCCGCGGTGCGCACCGACTGGGCCGCGCGGTCCGTCGAGACGGCGATGCGCACCCAGCCGAGCTGGGTCCCGCCCGGCGGGGGCGCCACCGTGTCGGGGAAACCGAACAGCTGGATGGCCTCGCTGGTGAGCGCGTTCGCGCGGTGGGCGCCGCGCCGAACGGGGACCGCGACGTCGAGCACTTCGCCCCCGGCCGCGCGCCGGGTGCGCACCGCGGGCGCGTTCGGCGCCGGTCCCGGCTCGAGCGGCCCCAGCTCGGTCCAGAGACCGGGCTCGGCGGCCCAGCTCTCGAGCGGAGGCCCGTGCGGCGGGTAGATGGCGGCGCCGATCAAGTCGATCTCGCTGCCCGTGCGGCGCGCCTCGCGCTGGAGCTCGGCGCGATCATCCACCATCAGCGGCGTCACCGCGCGCTCGGCCATGAGCTGGGCCAGCGAGCGCGCGCGGAAGTCCAGCTCCTGGTACTGCCAGTGCCGCGTGACCGTGATCAGCAGCAGCTCGAAGCCCACGCCCGCGAACGTCGCGCCCGCCATGAGCAGCACGAACATGCGCACCCGCAGCCCGGCGAAGGAGCGCCGCATCCGCACGCGCGTCATCGCACCACCTCGGCGGTGTGCAGCGCCGCCGGCGGCACGTCGCGCCCGAGCGCGGGGGCCGTCGCCTGGTTGAGGATGATGTGCGTGCGCTTGAGCGGCGCGATGGCGATGTCGCCCGCGCGGTCGCCACTCTGGATGCGGCGCACCGCCTCGGCGGCGCGCGTTCCCATCCAGCCGTAGTCGGGCGACACCGCGAGCAGAGCGCCGGCGCGCACCAGCGATTCGGAGAACACGAGCAGGGGCTTTCGATTCTCGAGCGACAGGTCGAGCAGGAAGCGGAACGCCTCGGGGGTGGCGACCGTGGGGTCGGCCGGCATCCACAGCGCGTCGACCTGGGCGACCACGCCGCGGGCCATCTTCGGGAGCTCCGGGAGGCTCGCGATCGGGATACCGATCAGCGTGATCCCCGCCTCGTCGGCCGCGGCCCGGGCCCGGCGCGCGAGCTCGGCTCCGGTGGCGCGGCCGTAGAAGAGCCCGACGCGCTTCACGTCGGGTGCCACGGCGCACAGCGCGCCGATCTCGGTGACCGGCGGAACGTCGGACGAGACGCCGGTCACCCACGCCGCCGCCAGCTCGAAGCGCTCGAAGTTCGGCACCACGCAGAACACCAGCGGGAGGCGTGGCAGGCGGTCGCGCGCGAACAGCGCCGCCTTCAGTCCCACCGCCACCACGGCGTCGGGGCGCGCGGCGAGGACGCGGCGCTCGAGCGCCGCGGGGTCGCTTTCGTCCAGCGACAGCTGCAGCACGCCGCTCCGGTAGCTCCCGAGGAACCCGGCCGCGGCCGCGTCATAGGGGCCGAGGGCTCCCGACTTGAGCAGCACGACGGTCCCGGCCACCGCGCGCGTGGCGGGGATGGCCGAAAGCAGTGCCACGCTCGCGACCAGGGCCACGAGCGCAGCGGAGGGGTGCCGGGTGGAGCGGTGGATCATCGAGCGGCGCGGGCGTGCAGCGTGACGGTCAGGTAGAGCGTGCGCGGGTCCTGGACGATCTGGCCCTGGGCGTGCTCCTCGGAGCCCGGGTCCCCGTAGCGGGCATCGAACAGGTTCTTGGCCTCGATCCCGAGCGTGAGGCCGTGGGCGAAGCGGTGCGCGACGCGCGCGTCGGCCACCGCCGCAGCGGCGGTGCGCTGGCCCGCCAGGGTGATGCGCGGCGAGAGGTAGCGCGCGCCGAATCCGAGCGACCACGGCCCCGCGAGCGGCGCGTGCGTCGCCACCAGGTGCGCGTTCCAGCGCGCCGAGTTCGACAGCTCGGTTCCCGTCTCGTGGTCGCGGCTCAACTGCCAGGCCAGCGCCGCGCGCACACGCGTGGCGGCGGAGGCGATGAACTGCAGCTCGCCCTCGACCCCGCGCGAGTCCACCTGCGCGCGGTTCTGGAACTCGGTGTTGCCGAGGGAGTCCACCGCGACCAGGTCGATGAGGTCGTGCACCCGGCTGCCGTATACCGACGCGATGGCCGTGAACGCTCCCGCCGTGCGTTCGATCGAGGTCTCGAGGCTCGCCACGCGCTCGGGGCTCAGCGTCGAGGTCCCGGGCGGCCCGTAGGTGCCGTAGAGGTCGCTCTCGTAAGGTGTGGGCGCACGGAACGCGGAGCCGGCCAGTACCTTCCACGTGGTGCCCGGCGCCACGCGCCACACCAGGTCGAGGCGCGGGCTCACGACAGGTTCGTACCTCGAATAGCCGTCCAGGCGCGCGCCGGCGGTGAGCCGGATGCCGTTCGCGAAGCGGGTCTCGTCCTGCAGGTAGACCGCGCCCACGCGGCTCTTCAGGTCCTGGTCGTAGTACAGGTAATAGGGGTCCGCCATGTAGTTCTTGAGGTGGGCCCGCACGTGGAGCTGGCCCTCCAGACCCAGCGTGACCGCCGAGTGCCGGCCGGCCGACCAGTTCGCGCGCCACTCGGTGCCGAGCACGTCGCCTTCGCCGACGTCCAGGTTCACGACCCGGGCGCTGTCGGACTCGTAGACGTAGGTGCCACGGTAGCGCGCGCCGTCCCACCAGGCGCGCCCGTGCAGCTCGACCTCGTCCGCGACCTGCCGGGTGCCGGCGAGCTCGATGAAGTCATGGCCATCCCAGGTCATGTTGCGCGGGTCGCCGAACACCGTGCCGAACGAGCCGGTGGGGATGGTCTTCCTGCGGTCGTTGAACTTGGCGGCCAGCCGCAGTCCGGACCACTCGGCGGTGCCGAGGAACCCCACCGCCGACTCGCCGTCGAGCCCGATCGCGCGCCCCGCGAGGCTGGAGGGCTGGTCGTACTCCGGGAAGTAGAGGTCGGCGCCACGCGCGTTCAGCCACGAGCCGCTGATGCGCCACTCGGGCTGCCCCGGCCGCGCGGAGGCCACCGAGGCGTAGCCGCGGCCCTCGCGCGCGCCGCCGCCCCAGCCGCCCACGCTGACACCCGGTTCGCTGCGCGGCCGGCGCGTGACCACGTTCACGACCGCGAGCACCGCGTAGCTGCCGTAGAGCGTCGAGCCCGGGCCGCGCACCACCTCGATCCGCTCCACGTCCTCGAGGTTGAGCCCGAGGTCGGCGCCGAAGTAGGCGTCGCCGTACACGTTGCCATTCAGCGTGTGACCGTCGAGGGCGAGCAGCACCTTGTTGGCGTAGTCGCCCGGACGCTGCAGCCCGCGCACGCCGAGGTAGTAGTAGTTGCGGTCGTAGGTCACGGTGAGCCCGCGCACCCAGCGCAGCGCCTCGCCCAGCGTGTGGTAGCCGTTGGCGCGGATCTCGGCGGCGGTGATGACCGTGACCGAGGAGGGCGTCTCGGAGATGGGTTGGGGGCGCTTGAGCGCCGCGGTGACCGTCTGCTCCTCGCGGACCATCGAGAACGGATCGTCCATGGTCTGCGCGGCGTGCGTCGTCGTGACCCAGGCCGCGACGAGCACGAGCACCGCGGCGAGGCGGGAGACTCCGGGTGCTGACACGGCGGTGACCTCCATGTCTCGTGTGATCCGGGTGGACCCCGGGGGCGTCCCGAGCCATCCGGCTCGAGGGTTTTCGGCAGTCCGGATCGAGCGGACAAGCGGATTGTCGGAGTCCGGCCGCTCCAGGCGGCCCCGCGGGGATCGCGTGTGGCGCGGGCCGCGCGTCCGGCGCGGGATGAAGTCCGCAGGCGGGGTCGGGCTCCGCATCCGGCTGTGCCGGTCTGGGTGTGAGCGCCCAGTTTCTGGGCGGTGGGGCGTCGGCAGGCACGACGGCTTCGGCACCGGCACGCATGGGACCACCTGTGCGTATCCTCCGCATCCGGGCCGCGAATGTGCTTCCCCGATTCGACTTGGCTCGGGCGGCCCTGCCCGCCCGCGGTGTTGGCCTGCTCGTTGCAACCATCCAGAAAGTGCAGTGCGCTCTGGCCGTGGCGACCAGCCTTCATCCTCGCCCCGGTCCGGTGCGTGCATGCAGACCGTCGCCCCGCGCGGCGTTCGAACCGTCCCTCCGGCAGACTGCCGGTACCTCAAGACCCCCTAGTGAGGAGTCGCCTGCGCCATGCTCAACACCATCCGCAGATTCGTCCGTGACGAGAAGGGCGAGGATCTGATCGAGTACGGTCTCCTGGCCGCCTTCGTGGCTGCCATCGCCCTGCTCGTGCTCACCAGCCCGAACCTGAAGAACGCCATCAGCACCGCCTTCGCCAAGGCGACGTCGGTCCTCGGCGTCGTCTAGCCGGCGGCGACAGCTCCTCCGTCCGTGAACGTCCCGCTCTGGGTCGCCGTACCCGTGGTCGTCCTCACGGCACTGGCCACCGGGGCGGACGTCCGGACGCGGAGGGTGCCGAACATCCTGACGGGCCCCGCGCTCCTGCTGGGGATCGGGGCCCACCTGGCGCTCGGCGGCACGTCCGGCGTGCTCGGCGCGCTGGCGGGGGCCGTGGTGGCCGGGCTGCTGCTCTTCCCCGGCTGGTTCTCGGGTTGGATGGGAGCGGGAGACGTCAAGCTGATGGCGGCGGTCGGCGCCTGGCTCGCCTTCCCGCTCAGCGTGTATGCCGCTCTGGCCGCCCTGGTGGCGGGCGGCGTGATCTCGCTCGTCGTGGCCGCGCGCCACGGCATCCTGGTGCAGTCGCTCCGCGGGGCCCTCCTGCTGATCCCGGGGGTGCTGGCGGGGGGCGCCCGCACCGGGACGCCGCCGCACTCGGGGTTCCGGTTCCCCTTCGCGCTGGCCATCCTGGCGGGCTCAATGTTCGCCTTATGGCGCGCCACATAGCTGCCGATAACGAGGACTGTCATGCAAAAGCCCCCTCGCATCCGAGCCCGTGACGGACAACGCGGCGCGTCGCTCATCGAGTTCGCGCTCGTGCTGCCGATCATGCTGGTGGTCACGTTCCTGGTGGTGGACTTCGGTCGCGCCTTCTTCATGCGCAACGTGCTCGAGCAGGCGGCGCGCGAGGGGGCCAGGCAGCTCGCGGTGGGCACCTCGCCCGACAGCATCCTCGCCCGCGTGACGCCGCTCGCGAACCTGTCGGGTGCGGGATCGCCGAGCATCGTTCTGCAATCGTCGTATGGCAACGGGCAGGTCCGGTCGGACGTGACGGGCCAGCTGCGCTGGTTGTACCCCGGGCTCCTGCGGTTCCTGGGAGCGTCCGGGGATTCGATGACGCTCACCGGCGCCTGCACGATGCGCCGTGAGTACTAGGAAGGAAGGGATGCCATGGTGACGGCGAACAATGGACGTGCGTTCATGGGGCTGGCCGTCGTGCTCGGGCTGGCGGCGGCCGCCGTCGGGTACCTGGGCCTCAGCTCGATGGCCAGCCGGGCGGCCGCCGCAGGCAGCCGGAACCTGCGCGATGTGGTCGTGACGGCGACGGATCTCACCTTCGGCGTGAAGCTCGAGAAGACGATGCTGCGCGTCGTGAAGTACCCGAAGGAGTCGGTGCCGGCGGGCGCCTTCTCGACTGTGGACTCGGTGGCGGGGCAGACCACCAAGGTGTTCCTGAGCGCCAGGGAGCCGGTGACGGCGACCAAGCTGTCGTCGCGCGGCGGCGGGCTCTCGATGCTGGTGCGCCCCACCATGCGCGCCGTGAGCGTCGAGGTGAACCAGGTCTCTGGCGTGTCGGGCTTCGTGCTCCCCGGCGACCGGGTGGACGTGCTCGTGACCGTCAACCGGGTCCAGGACGTCGAGGAGGCCTTCACCAGCACGATCCTGCAGAACATGGAGGTGCTGGCCGCCGGGCAGAAGACCACGCAGCAGGACAACAAGCCGATCACCGTGCAGGCCGTGACGCTGCTCGTGAGTCCGAGGGGCGCCGAGCAGCTGGCGCACGCCCAGCTTCAGGGCGTGCTGACACTGGTGCTGCGCAATCCCGAGGACCGGGACACTCTGAAGGTGGCCTCCTACTCGACCCGCGAGCTGATGAGCGCGAACCGCAGGCCGGCCCCGCCACCGGCGAGGGCGGTGGTGAGGCAGGCGCCGGGGCCGGCGCCGAGACGCGCTTCCGAGCCCAGGAACGTGAGGATCATCCGCAGCGCCACCGTGAGCGAGCAGCCGGCGCCGCGGGACACCACGTCGAACTGACCACGCGGGCGCCGTCGCGCCCGATGACGCGAGCAGGAGGACAGGATGCCATCGTCGAATCTCAGGGATGTGATGCGGGCCACCGGGATGGCGCTCGCCGTGCTGGGGGTGATGGGGGCCTCGGCCCTCGCCGCGGAATCGCGTGAGAAGATCCGGATCCCGGTCGGGCACGCGGAGGTGATCCCGTCGCCCGACGAGGTGCGCACGGTCGCCATCGCCGAGCCGACCATCGCGGACGCCGCGGTGGGCTCGGCCCGCACCGTGGTGGTGAACGCCAAGGGCGTCGGCACCACCAGCCTGGTGGTCTACAACGAGGGGGGCCGCTACCGGATCTACGAGATCGAGGTCTACGTTCCCAACTCCGAGAAGCAGGTCCTGCTCCACGTCACCCTCGCGGAGCTGAACGACAACGCGAAGAAGCAGCTCGGCGTCGACATCTGGGGCGAGGGGACCAGCAAGAAACCGGGTCTGGACGGGCGCATCCAGGGAGGGCTCTTCAGCTCGCGCTCGGGGACCCCGAACATCCCGCTGGATCCCGCAGCGGGGGGCGGCAGCCTGGAGCCGCTGCCGAGCACGGACGGCCTCCTCAAGTACGCCCGCAGCGCCGGCGACCTCAAGCTCACCGCCGCCTGGCAGGCGCTCGAGGAGAAGGGCGACATCCGCACCCTCGCCAACCCCTCGCTGGTCGCACGCAGCGGCGAGAAGGCGACCTTCCTCGCGGGCGGCGAGTTCCCGCTCCCGATCCTCTCCGGCACCGGCCAGGCCGCGCAGACCGCGATCCAGTTCAAGGAGTTCGGCGTGCGCCTCGAGTTCACGCCCACGGTGCAGAACGACGGCTCGATGCGCATCAAGGTCCAGCCCGAGGTGAGCGAGATCGACAACACGCGCTCGGTGCTGATCGCCGGCTTCGTGGTGCCGACCCTGGCGGTGCGCCGCGCCATGACGACCGTCACCATGAACTCCGGTGAGTACCTTGTCATCGGGGGGCTCAAGCAGACCGGCAAGAGCAAGGTCGTGCGCCGGGTGCCGATCCTCGGCCACATTCCGCTGCTCGGCCTGCTCTTCACGAACGTCCACGACGAGACCTCGAGCAGGGATCTGCTGGTGGTGATCACGCCCGAGCTGGTCGAGGCGGGTTCCACGATGCCCGCCCTGCCGACGGACAAGCCCGCAGGGAAGTAGGTGAACCCCGTGAGGCCCCGCCTGCCCCGGCGCAGCGACCAGCGCGGAGTCGCCATCATCTGGATGGCGTTCTTCCTGCTGGTCATGCTGGGTTTCGTCGCGCTCGGCATCGACGTCGCCAAGCTGATGGCGACGCGCACGCAGCTCCAGAACGCCGCGGACGCGGCGGCGCTGGCGGGGGCCTCCGCGCTCGACCCGGTCACCTTCACGATCCAGCCCGGGCTGGCGAAGCAGCGGGCACTCTACACCGCGACGCAGAACCGGGCCTACGAGATGGCCACCACGCCGGTCCAGGTGGACACCACGAACGACGTGTTCGTGGACAACGTCGCGCACACGGTGCGGGTCATCGCGCGGCGCGAGGGCGGCTCGTCGGTCATCGTTCATTTCGCGCAGGTCGTGGGGATCACGGCCCTCGAGGTGCGGGCCGAGGCGACCGCCAAGGTGGACAGCGCGAGCAGCGCCTGCGAGAAGCTGGTGCCGCTCGCGGTCCAGCCTGACTCGGACGTCGTGTTCACGCCCGGCTGCGGCAACGAATACCGCATCAAGGAGGGGGGTGGGGCGGGCTTCCAGGGGCAGTACGGCGGGGTCCAGTTCCCGGCCTGTCCCGAGGGTCCCTGCGGGGGTATGCAGCCGAGCGGGGCGAACACCCTGAACTGCCTGCTCGCGAACGGCTACAGCTGCTGCATCCAGGTTGGCGACTGCCTGACGCCGAAAACGGGCAACACCTCGGGACCGGTCAAGGCCGCGATCGAGACGCGCTTCAGCCTCGACACCGACCAGCGCCAGGGGATCTGCTACGAGAACTACAACGGCAACGGATGGCGGGTGATCTACGTACCGATCACCGGCCCTGCGGGCGGCGGCGGGAGCAGCGGCTGCTACCCGATACAGAGCTTCGGCGCGTTCTTCATCAAGAACATCCCCGGCAACGGGAACCAGAACTTCATCACGGCCGAGTTCATCAACGCCATCCTCCCGGGCGGCCCGGGTGGACCCGGCAGCGGGTCGGTCTTCACGCTGCGGCTGATCAAGTAGCACGACAGGGAGCCCCATGAACAACGGATTGTCGGTCGTCCTGGTCCACCGCAGCGAGCGCGAGCGCACCGGCCTCAAGGCCGCCTTCGAGGCGCTGCCCGGCGTCCAGGTCACGGGCGAGCGCTCCGACCTGCGCGCCGGGATCGCGCTGGCCCACCAGGTGCGACCCGCGATCCTGGTGCTCGAGCTGGCGGCGCCGGTGGACGACACGCTGACCGCCGCGGGGCAGTACAAGCTCGACCACCCGGACGTCGCGATCTTCCTGTGCACCGACGTGTTCGACCCGGACTTCCTGCTGCGCGCGATGCGCGCGGGCGCGACCGAGGTCCTGCGCCGCCCGCTCGACCGCGGCGCCCTGAGCCAGGCGGTGGAGCGCGTCTCGGCGCTCACCGCGCGCAAGCAGGGCGGCGGCGCCCGGCGCCACGTGTTCACGGTGTTCTCGAACAAGGGCGGGCAGGGCGTCAGCACCATCGCGACGAACCTGGCGCTGAGCCTGCGGGCCAGCGGGCGCGAGGTGGCGCTGGTGGACTTCGACTACCAGTCCGGCGACGTGGCGTTCCTGCTCGGCCTGAGCCCCCGGCACTCGCTGGGGGACGTCATCGCCGCGCCGCGCATCGACTCGGCGAGCGTCCAGGACGCGCTCACCAAGCACGAGAGCGGGCTCTTCGTCCTCGCCCAGCCCGAGCATCTCGACCGCGTGGACGGGCTCACGGGCCTCCAGGTGGGCACCGTGCTCGAGATCCTGGGCTCGACCTTCGAGATCGTCGTCATCGACGCGCCGCACGTGTTCAACGAGATCTCGCTCGAGGTCTTCGACCGCTCGAGCAGCGTGCTGCTGGTGGCCGAGCCGAGTGTGCCATCGGTCCGCGCGGCGCGGCGCTCGCTCGATCTGTTCCAGAAGCTCAACTACCTCGCGCTCCCGGACCGCGTGCGCCTGCTCATGAACCGGCGCAGCGACTCGAGCGCGATCACGGCGGTCCAGCTCGAGGAGACGCTGGGCGTGCCGGTGTTCGCGACGGTCTCCAACGACTACGCCGCCGTCAGCCAGGCCATCAACACGGGCCGCCCGCTGTGCGGCGGCTCGATTCCCGAAGGACGCGCCGGTCGCGACCTGGCCGCGCTCGCCCGCCAGCTGGTGCCGGTCGAGTCCTCGAACGGGGCCGCTGTCGAGGGGGCGGCGCCCACGAAACGACCCGGGCGCCTGCGCCTGTTCGGAAGGGGGTAAGTCATCATGAATCTCCGCCAGCGACTCGGACGCGACCAGGCCGGCGACGGCGCCGGCAGCGGCACGTTCCTCGGCATCCGCCCGGCCGAGAGCGCCCCGGACCGCTACCAGGTCATCAAGAAGCAGCTCCACCGCGAGCTCATCGCCAAGCTCGACCTCGCCCAGCTCGAGAACCTGGACGACGCCGAGCGTCGCACCCAGGTCGAGCGCGTCGCGCGCCGGCTCCTGGTCGAGTCCGAGATCCGGCTCACGCGCACGGACGAGGAGCGGCTCATCACCGAGCTCCTCCACGACACCTTCGACCTCGGGCCCATCACGCCGTTGCTGCTCGACGAGGAGATCAGCGACATCCTGGTGAACACGCACCGCCAGGTCTACGTCGAGCGGCTGGGCAAGCTCGAGCTCACGCCCATCGCGTTTCGCGACGACGCGCACCTCAGGCTCATCATCGACCGCATCATCTCGCGCGTGGGACGCCGCATCGACGAGTCCACGCCGCTCGTGGACGCGCGCCTCCCGGATGGCTCGCGCATGAACGCCATCATCCCGCCGGCCGCGATCGACGGTCCGATCCTCTCGATCCGCCGCTTCCGCCGCCGCGCGCTCTCCATCGAGGATCTGCTCGGGCTCGGCTCGTTCACCCCGGAGATCGCACAGTTCCTGACCGCCGCGGTCCACGCCCGACTCAACATGCTCATCACCGGCGGCACCGGCTCCGGCAAGACGACGCTCCTCAACATCCTGTCGCGCTACATCCCGGACGACGAGCGCATCGTCACCGTCGAGGACTCGGCCGAGCTCCAGCTGCAGCAGCCGCACGTGGTGCGCCTCGAGACCCGGCCCCCCAACATCGAAGGGAAGGGCCAGATCACCCAGCGCGACCTGGTGCGCAACTCGCTGCGCATGCGCCCCGACCGCATCATCGTGGGGGAAGTGCGCGGCGACGAGGTGCTGGACATGCTGCAGGCCATGAACACCGGCCACGACGGCTCGCTCACCACGCTCCACTCGAACGGGCCGCGCGACGCCCTGCACCGGCTCGAGAATCTCGTGCTCATGGCGGGCCACAGCCTGCCCGACCGCGCGATCCGCGAGCAGATCGCCTCGGCGCTGGAGATCATCGTGCACGTCTCGCGCATCTCGGACGGGTCGCGCAAGGTGCTCTCGGTCCAGGAGCTGCTCGGCATGGAGGGCCCGGTCGTGACCATGCAGGAGATCTTCCGGTTCGTGCCTTCGGGCATCGACGCCGATGGCCGGGTCAAGGGTCACTTCGAAGCGAGCGGCATCGTGCCGCGCAGCCTGGACCGCATCCGGCTGGCCGGGATCGAGGTCCCCGGCGAGATCTTCGAGCGCGGCCGGCGCTTCGTGGGGACGCGATGATCCTGGCCTTCAGCATCCTCGTGTTCGTGGCGGTGGCGCTGGGCCTCGCCGGGGTGGTCGTCCACCGCGGTGGCGCGGGTGGCCGCCTGCTCCAGCAGCGGCTGCGCGGCGCGAGCGCGGGGCCGGCGCCGCTGGGAATCGAGGTCGAGCGCGACGTCCGCTACAGCGCGGTGCCCTGGCTCGACCGGCTGCTGCGCGCGCTCAACCTGGGCGAGCACCTCGAGCTGCTGCTCTACCAGGGCGGCATGCGCATCCGCGCGGGCGCGCTGGTGCTGCTCACGGCCGTCTTCGCGCTGGCCGGCTACATCGGCGGCGTGGCGACCCTCCATCGGGTGGCGCCCGGGCTGCTGTTCCTGGCGCTGCTGGGGCCGGCGCCCTATCTCTACGCGCTCTATCGCAAGTCGCAGCGCATGCGGGCATTCGCGAAGGAGTTCCCCGACGCGCTCGACCTGCTGGTGAGCGGCCTGCGCGCGGGACTCTCGTTCTCGGCCGCGATGCAGATCGTCTCGGAGGAGTCGCCCGAGCCGGTCCGCAGCGAGTTCGCCATCACGGTCGAGGAGCAGTCGCTGGGCCTGGACTTCCGCGAGGCGCTGGTGAACCTCACGAAGCGCGTGGACTCGCTCGACCTCCGGTTCTTCGTGACCGCCGTGGTGCTCCAGCGTGACACCGGCGGTAACCTGGCCGAGATCCTCGAGAGCACGGCGCGGCTCATCCGCGACCGTTTCCGCGTGCTCGGCGACATCCAGACCTTCACGGCGCACGGGCGGCTGACCGGCGGGATCCTCGTGCTGCTGCCGCTGGGCATGGCGCTCTACACCTGGGCCATCAACCCGGACTACTTCCGCCCGATGATCGAGACTCCGAACGGACGGCTCGCGCTGATCGTCGCCGGTGGCATGCAGGTGATCGGCATGCTCGTGATCCGCCGCATCGTCAACATCAGGGTGTGACCATGACCCTTCTCGTCTCTTCGGTCCTGATCTTCGTCGCGATCGTGCTCGGCGCCTGGGCCATGTACGTGGACGCGACCACGGCCCGCAACCCGGTCACCGTGCGCCTGCGCGAGCTGCGCGCCCTGCGCGCCGGGGGCACTTCGTACGGCGACCGGCCGCCGTTCCTGGTCAAGCTCATCGCCCAGCTCGGCGGCTTCCTGCCCGCGCAGGACGGGCGCAACGCGCTCCGCACCGGGCTGGTGCGGGCGGGCTTCCGCCGGCCCGAGGCGATCGGCCTGTTCCTGGGTTCCAAGGTGGTGCTGGCCGCGGCGCTCCCGCTGGGGTGGATCGCGATCGGCTACCTGACCGCGCGCCCGCTCGGCAACGTGTTCGGCCTCGCGCTGGTGCTTGCCGTGCTCGGCTTCTACCTGCCCACCATCTTCATCGGCATGCGCCAGAACCGGCGCCACGACGCGGTGCTCGGCGCGCTGCCGGACGCGCTCGACCTCATGGTGATCTGCGTCGAGGCCGGGCTCGGCGTCGCCGCCGCGCTCCAGCGCGTCGCGGTCGAGATGCGGCTCGCCAGCCCCGAGCTCGCCGCGGAGCTGGCGCTCGTGAACCAGGAGATGCAGACCGGCATGTCGCGCACCGACGCCCTGCGCAATCTCGCCGAGCGCACCGGGGTGGACGAGATCTACTCGCTGGTCGCCATGCTCATCCAGACCGACCGGCTCGGGACCAGCGTGGCGCAGGCGCTGCGCTCGCACGCCGACTCGATGCGCGTGCGCCGCCGCCAGCGCGCCGAGCAGCTGGCGCGCAAGGCCTCGGTCAAGCTGGCGTTCCCGCTGGTACTGCTCATCTTCCCGGCGCTGATGCTGGTGCTGCTCGGGCCCGCCGTGGTACAACTCCTCACGGCGCTCGCGGCGTCCGGATAGGCTCGCACTCGAAAGCGAGGTGATCGAAGACATGACCCCGATGTCGTGGATTCTCGTGGCGGTGGTCGTCGTGCTCGGCATCCTGTGGTGGTCGCGGCGGTCGGCGAAGCGGCGGGAAAAGGGCCGCTAGGCCCTCCCCGGAAACCCGGCGCGCGGCTGGTTCTCCCGACCCCGGCGGGCTAGACTGCCGGCGTGACACCCCGCTCGAAGCAGCTGCGCGCCGTCCCCGCGGTCGAAGCCGTGCTCGGCCATCGCGCCCTGGCCGGGCCTCTGGCGCGTCTCCCACGCCTGCTCGTGGTCGAGGCGGTGCGGGCGGAGCTGGCCCGCGAGCGTGCGCGCCTGAAGCGGCCGGGCGAGGAGCCCGCCGGGCCGGATGCGCTCGCCGGGCGCGCCGCGCGGCGCGCCGAGATCGAGGCGCGTCCCCACCTGCGCCGGGTCCTCAATGCCACCGGCATCGTCCTCCACACCAACCTGGGCCGCGCCCCGCTTTCGGAGGCCGCCCGGCGGGCCGTGGACGAGGTGGCCCGCGGCTACTCCACGCTCGAGTTCGACCTCACGACCGGCCGCCGCGGCGAGCGCGGCGTCGGGGTGGAACGCTGGCTCACCCGCCTCACCGGGGCCGAGGCCGCGGCGGTCGTGAACAATGGCGCGGCCGCCCTGCTGCTGGCGCTCTCGGCGCTGGCCGCGGGTCGCCCGGTGGTGGTCTCACGCGGCGAGCTGGTCGAGATCGGCGGCTCGTTCCGCATCCCCGAGATCATGGAGAAGAGCGGGGCCCGCCTGGTCGAGGTCGGGACCACCAACCGCACCCACCTCGGCGACTACCAGCGCGCGCTCGAGCGCCACCCGGACGCCGCCGCCATCCTGCGCGTCCATCCCAGCAACTTCCGCATCGCCGGTTTCACCGCCCGGCCCGCCACGCCGGAGCTGGCCGCGCTCGCGCGCCGCCGGCGCGTGCTGCTGCTCGAGGACCTCGGCAGCGGGGCGCTGGTGGACCTCTCGGACTTCGGGCTCGAGCGCGAGCCGACCGTGAGAGATAGTTTGACCGCCGGTTGCGACCTCGTTACCTTCTCGGGCGACAAGCTGCTCGGTGCCACGCAGGCCGGCCTGATCCTGGGCCGGAAACGGCTGGTGGAGCGCCTGCGGCGCGACCCCCTGGCGCGCGCCCTGCGGGTGGACAAGCTCACGCTGGCAGCGCTGGAGGCGACGCTTCCCGTCTACGCGGTCCCGGCGCGGGCGTCCCGCGAGGTGCCGGTTCTGGCGATGCTGCACTCCGTTCCCGGGGACCTGGAGCGGCGCGCCCGCCGCCTGGGCGAGGCGCTCGGCGGTCGGGCGCCGCGGGCGCGCTGGACGATCGAGCGGGGCGAAGGAGAAGTGGGGGGAGGGTCGCTTCCCCTGCAGCGGCTTCCCGGCTGGGTTGTGTCCATCGCGGTCCCGGGGCTCACGGTGGACGAGCTGGAGGCCCGGGCGCGCGGCGCCACGCCGCCGGTCATCGGCTACATCCGGGGAGGCAGGTTGAGGCTCGACGTTCGCACCCTGACGGACGCGGAGGCGGAAGAGGTCGCGGAGGCACTCGGCAACGCCCTGAACCAAGGCGGGACGGCACCCGCGGAGGGGGAATAGGGATGTTCCTCTACAGGCTCGAACTCCAGGGATTCAAGTCGTTCGTGGACAAGACCGCGCTGCAGTTCGGGGACGGCGTCACCGGCGTCATCGGGCCCAACGGCTGCGGGAAGACCAACGTCTCCGACGCCATCCGCTGGGTGATGGGCGAGCAGAGCGCCAAGCAGCTCCGCGGCGACTCGATGGAGGACATCATCTTCAACGGCTGCCCCTCGCGCAAGCCGCTGGGGATGGCCGAGGTCCATCTCACCTTCAAGAACGACCGCGGCATCCTCCCGACCGAGTACTCCGAGGTCACCATCTCGCGGCGCGTCTTCCGCTCCGGGATGAGCGAGTACTTCCTCAACAAGACGCCGTGCCGCCTCAAGGACATCCGCGACCTGTTCTTCGACACCGGGATGGGCAGCCACGCCTACTCGGTGATCGAGCGCGCGATGGTGGACAACGTGCTCTCGGACAACTCGGGGCACCGCCGCTTCCTGTTCGAGGAGGCCTCGGGCATCACCAAGTACAAGGCGCGCAAGAAGGAGGCGCTCAACAAGCTCGACGCCACCGACGGGGACCTCACGCGCCTCAACGACATCGTGTTCGAGATCGAGCGCGAGCTGCGCTCGCTGGCGCGGCAGGTCGGCAAGGCCCGCAAGTACCAGCGCCTGCGCGACGAGATCCGCGACCTCGACCTGCAGCTCACCGCCGGCCACGTCGAGTCGCTGAAGGCCCGCGAGACCGAGGCGAAGGAGCAGTGGCAGGAGGAGGCGGTGCGCCGCGAGGGCGTCACCGCCGAGCTCGACAAGCTGGAAGCCTCACTCGCCGACCGCAAGCTCGCGCTGCTCGAGCTAGAGCGCGAGCTGGCGACCGCGCAGGGAGGCCTGCGCGACCGCGAGGAGGCCCGTACCCAGGCCGAGCACCAGGTGGTGCTGCTGCGCGAGCGCGCGGCCGGGCTCACGCGCCGCGCCGACGAGGCGGCGGCCGAGGCCGCGGCGATGCGCTCACGGCTCGCCGAGGTGGCGGAGCGCGAGCGCGAGGCGCAGGCGAAGCGCGCGGAGCTGCGCGGTGCGCGCGAGCGCGCGCAGGATGAGGCCGAGGCCGCCGAGCAGGCGCTCGGCGCGGTCGAGTCCGAGCTGCGCCAGCGGCGCGAAGTCGCGACCGACCACCAGCAGCTCTCGCTCGACCTGTTCTCGGCCGAGACCGAGAAGCGCTCGGCCTGCGAGCGCGTCCTCTCGCGGCAGGCCTCGCTCGCCGAGCGGCGCGACGCCGCGCGGGCGCGTGAGAGTGAGCTCGAGGGCCGGATCGCGGAGCTGGAGCGCGCCGCCGCGGCGGGCGCGGAGCGCCGTGGCGTGCTCGAGCGCGATCTGGCGCGGGCGCGCGCCGCGCTCGAGGAGGCCGACCGGGGCATCGCGACGCTCGACCACGAGCTCGCGGAGACCGCGACGCTGCTGGGGGGGCTCAAGCAGCAGTCGGCGGCCGCCGAGTCGCGGCTCAACACGCTGCTGGAGCTCAAGCGCAACTTCGAGGGGGTCTCGGAAGGCGTGAAGGCCCTGCTCGGGGGCGAGGATCGCACGCCGGGACTGCTTGGCATGGTTTCGGACGTGGTCGAGGTGCCGGCGAAGTACCTGGACGCGCTCGAAGCCTCGCTCGGCGAGGCGGCGGCGTTCGTGCTGGCCGAGGACCGCGGAGCACTGGAGGCCGGCCTCGAGCGGCTGCGCGCGCTCGAGAGCGGGCGCGCCACGCTGGTGGACCTGGCGAGCCTCGCCGCGGGCCCGCTGCACGACGTCCCGGCGGGGTCGGGCGTGGTGGGCCGCGCCTCGGACCTGGTGCGCTGCGAGGAGCGCTTCCGCCCGCTGGTCGAGCGTCTGCTCGGGGCGGTGGTGGTGGCCGAGGACCGCGCGGCCGCGGCGCGGCTGGCCGCTCAGTCGGAGGCCGGGCTGCGCTTCGTGAGCGCGGACGGCGAGGTGTGGGAGCGCGGCCGCGTGCGCGCGGGCTCGACACGCAACCTGAGCGGCCTGCTCCACCGCGAGGCCGAGATCCGCGAGCTGGCGGGCCAGAATGCCGAGCGCGCGCTCGCGATCGAGGCGCTGGAGCGCGAGCGCGAGGGCCTCGACGCGCGCCGCCATGAGGCGCTGGGGGCCCGTGCCGCCGCGGCGTCCGAGCTGGACACGCGCCGCGAGAAGCTCGAGTCGCTGGCGCGCGAGCTCGACTCGGGCGAGCGCGAGCGCCGCTGGGCCAGCGCCGAGGCCGCCGACCGCGGGCGCGAGACCGCCACGTTCGAGGCCGAGCTCGAGACCCTGGCGCGGGCGCTGGTCCAGGCCCGGGCCGACCTCGCCGAATACCAGCAGCAGCTCGAGCGCGCGCGGCTCCAGGTCGCGGACCTGGACGGCGCGGTGCGCCAGCTCGAAGCGCGGCGCGACGAGGCCTCGGCCCGCGCGCACGCGGCGCGCGAGCGGCTGCTCCAGCTGGCGCGCGAGGAGGGCGAATGTGCCACCGAGGTGGCGCGCGCCGAAGAGACGCGGCGCGAGCTCCAGGGCGGGCTCGAGGCGCGCGGCGAGGAGGAGCGCCACGCCCGCGCCCAGGTGGCCGGGATCGAGGCCGAGGTCGCGGGCTTCTCCGCCGGGCTTACCGGGCTGCTCGAGTCCGAGTCGGGCCAGCGCGAGCGGGTGGTGGGCCTCCAGAAGCGCTTCCACGCGCTCAAGGAGGAGGTCCAGGCGGGCGAGGACGAGGCGCGCCAGCTGCGCTTCCAGCAGACCGAGCTGAGCGAGCTCATGCACCAGCTCGAGCTCGACCGGGTGCAGACCCACGCGGAGCTCGAGCGCACGTTCGAGCGGCTGCGCACCGAGTACGCGATGGAGGTCGAGAGCTGGACGCCCGCGCCGGCGCCCGAGGGCTGGGACCCCGACGGGGCGCGGCGGCGGCTCGAGGAGCTGCGCGGGCGCTATCGCTCGCTGGGGCCGGTGAACCTGCTGGCGGTCGAGGAGTACACGAAGAAGAGGGAGCGCTGGCAGTTCCTCACGAAGCAGCGTGAGGACCTCGTCAGCGCCAGGGCGCAGCTGCTCGAGGCGATCGAGAAGATCAACGTCACGGCGAGCCAGCTGTTCCGCGAGACCTTCGAGCAGGTCCAGATCCACTTCCGCGACATCTTCAGGACGCTGTTCGACGGCGGCGACTCCGAGCTGCGCATGGTGGGCGAGGACCCGCTCGAGTGCGAGATCGAGATCGCCGCGAAGCCGCGCGGCAAGCACCTGCAGAGCATCAGCCTGATGTCGGGCGGCGAGCGCGCGCTCACCGCGATCGCGCTGCTGTTCGCGATCTACCTGGTGAAGCCCTCGCCGTTCTGCCTGCTCGACGAGGTGGACGCGCCGCTCGACGACGCGAACGTGGAGCGCTTCCTGCGCATGCTCGAGCGCTTCAGCGCGAAGACGCAGTTCGTGGTCATCACGCACAACAAGAAGACCATGGAGGCGGCGCGCGTCCTCTACGGCGTCACCATGCAGGAGCTGGGCGTGTCGAAGCTGGTGTCGGTGTGCTTCGACGGGCAGGACGCGACTCCCGGCCGCAACGGACACGAGCTGGCGGGAGCGGCGGCGCGGTAGTCGTCGGGCCCGGGACACGGCCGGAACGCGGCTCCCGCCACGCGACGCGCGGCGGGAGTTCGCTTGCGAGGGTGAGATGCGACTCTGGACGCGCTTCCGCGACGGGCTGCAGCGCACGCGCGAACGGCTCGCCGGGCGGCTCGGCGGCCTGCTCGAGCGCCGCGGCG
>CAYHRW010000002.1:0-3616 GCA_964359105.1 uncultured bacterium | reverse complement strand
GGGCGCGGTCGACGCGGCGACGCTCGCCGCGCTCGAGGAGGCGCTGCTCTCCGCGGATGTGGGCCCGGCCACGACCGAGCGCCTGCTGGAGCGCGCCCGCGCGCAGTTGCTCGAGGGGCCCGACCTCGACCTGCGCGGGGCGCTGGAGCGGGCCGCGGCGGGGCTGCTCTCCGCCGCGTGCTTCGAGCCGGCGGTCCGCCCGGACGGGGTGGCGCCCGAGAAGCCGTGGGTGGCGCTGCTGGTGGGCGTGAACGGCGTGGGCAAGACCACGCTCGCGGGCAAGCTCGCGGCGCACTTCGCGCGCGCGGGGCATCCCGCGCTGCTGGTCGCGGCCGACACCTTCCGCGCCGCGGCCTCCGAGCAGCTCGAGGTGTGGGCGCGGCGCGCGGGGGTCGAGATCCTGCGCGCGCGCGACGGCTCCGACCCGGCCGCGGTGGTGCACGACGGCCTCACCGCGGCGCGGGCTCGCGGCCTCGACGTGGTGCTGGTGGATACCGCGGGCCGGCTCCACACCCGGCACAACCTGATGGCCGAGCTCGAGAAGGTGGGCCGGGTGTGCGCGCGGGTGGTGCCGGGCGCGCCGCACCACGTGCTGCTGGTGCTGGATGCCACGCTGGGCCAGAACGGGCTCCAGCAGGCGCGCGAGTTCCAGCGCGCCGTGCCGATAACCAGTCTCGCGATCACCAAGCTCGACGGGACCGCGCGCGGTGGCGCGGTGCTGGCCATCGCCGACCAGCTCGGGCTCCCCATCAGCCTGGTGGGACTTGGCGAGGGCCTGGACGACTGGGAGCCGTTCGACCCCGAGGCGTTCGCCCGGGGCCTGTTCGAGTAGCGCCGGCGGCGCGCGCGCGCCCGGCGCAGGACACGCGGGAGGGAACCCCGATGGCCGTGACGAGCGCCCAGCTCACGCCGGTGCAGCGGCGCCTCATCCCGGGTCTCACCGACCTGCTCTTCTTCGCGTTCGCCTTCACCCAGCTCGGCCGCCGCATCTTCACCGACGGCGACTCGGGCTGGCACCTGTGGGCGGGCGTGGACGTGCTCACCCACGGCCCGCGCGCCATCCCGGACACGCTCTCCTTCACCCGGGCCGGCGTGCCGTGGCGCGACGTGCAGTGGCTGGGCGATGCGATTCTGGCGCTGGCGCACCGCCACGCCGGCTACTTCGGCGTCACGCTGCTCGTGAGCCTGGTCTTCGCCGCCACCTTCGCGTGGCTCTACCGCATCCTGAGGCGCGAGACCGACCACCCGCCGGCGGCGGCCGCCGCCACCGTGCTCGCCGCACTGGTGGTGGTGCTCTCGCTGCTGGCGCGGCCGCTCCTGTTCTCCTTCCCGCTCCTGCTCGCGGCCTGGCAGCTGGTGCGGGTGCCGGGGCGCGAGCGGCGCGCGGTCGTGCTGCTGCCGCTCATCACGGCGCTGTGGGCGAACCTCCACCCGACCGCCTTCCTGGCCCCGGCGCTCGCGGCCTTCGCCTTCCTGGTGCTGCGGCGCGACCGGCGGCTCCTGCTGGCCGCGCTGCTCGCGGCGCTCGCGCTCGGCGCCACGCCGTGGGGCTACGGCTGGCTGCGCGACATCGTGCCGGCCGGGGAGAACCTGCGCTTCTTCGCCGGCATCGACGAGTGGCAGAGTCCGCGCTTCGGCGAGCCGCGTTTTTGGTTCGTGTTCGCCTACCTGCTGCTGGCGTTGGGGGTGCGGCGCCGCGGGCCGGGCCTGGCGGCCGGCGAGGCCGTGCTCGGCGTGGGCTGCGTGGCTGCCGCGCTGCTGGCGGCGCGGCTCGGGCCGGTGGCCGCGATCCTGTGGGCTCCGTTCCTGGCGCGCGACCTGGCGGCCTGCGCGCGCGAGCGCGGCGGGTGGCTGGCCGGCCGGGTGTGGCGCGCGATGCAGGACACGCTCGCGCCGTTCGAGCGGGTGTGGAAGCCGGGGCTGTGGCCGGCGCTCGGCATCGTCGCGTCGCTCGCGCTGGCGCCCCGGCTCGCGCCGCTCTTCCCGGACGCCGCGGGCGGCTTCCCGGCGGAGGACTACCCGTACCGCGCGATGGCGGCGGTCGCGCGCCTGGACCCCGGGCCGCGCGTGCTCAACAGCTACCGCTGGGGCGGCTATCTGTCGTGGGTCTACGGCGGCCGCTGGAAGGTGTTCATCGACGGCCGCGCCGGGTTCTTCGCCGGCGACGTGCTCGACGACTACCTGAAGCTCGCGGAGCTGTCGCCCGGCTGGACCGAGGCGCTCGAACGCCGCCGCCCCGACTGGATCCTGCTCCGGCCCGGCGCCCCGCTCGCGAGCGCTGCGCCCCTCACCGGGCGCTGGCGCGCGGCCTACGCCGACTCGATCGCGGTGGTGCTGGTCCCGGTCACGCGCCCCTGAGGCGCGCGGCGCGCATCACCCCGACCTGCGCGCGGTCGTGCGCCGCTTCGCCGGCGCCGGCCTGGGCGCGGACAACGCGGGCTTCTTCCCCTCGGCGGCGAGCTGTTCGGCGATGGTGCGGCGGACGCGCTCGGGCACCAGCCGCGCGGTGAGCCCGCCGCCGAAATCCTCCAGCTCGGCGGTTCCCAGCGAGTGGTCCATTACGCGCAGCGGGCCGGATTCGCTCGAGCGGCCGATCAGCCACGTCTTGCGCCACGCGCCGTAGTCGATCTCCTCGCGCGCGATGTGCGTGACCGGCACCTGCGGCGTGAGCCAGGTGGTGCGGGTCTCGCGGACCTCGGTGTAGAGCGAGCTGTCGCGGCTCTGCGCGGTGGCCCCGGTGCCCTGCTCGATCCTCACCTTCCGGCACACGAAGGTGCCCTTCGCCGTGCTCACCGTGTCCGTGCCGAGCGTGTCCACGTTCCAGCGGATGTTGCCGGCCACCGGCTCGCGCGACTTGAGGCTCGGAGCGGTGCGCTTGTAGATCTGCTGGTCGGGAGTGCCGTCCTCGTGCAGGCCGCTGACGGTCTTGCGCATGTAGAGCTGCATGTGCGGCACCGCCAGGCTGTCATCGAAGATGGCGTACGACATCAGCGTGGCGGTCGCCCGCGGCGGCTCGTCGCGCATCTCGGTCCAGGTCTCCACCCAGAAGCAGTCCTCGCCCCACCAGTTCTCCTCGCCTGCGATCAACATGGTCACCCTGTAGTCGTCGATGACACCCAGCTCGCTCCTGGCGGTGACGTGGTACCTGGTCCAGCTGCCGATCTTCACCTGGGAGCGGTCGCCGGTGAAGTCCAGCATGCCGATGCCGTTGATCTGGGTGACGCGCTGCTGGGCGAGGGACGGTGGGGCGGAGGTGGCGGCGGCGAGCAGGGCGGCCACGGCGAGGCAACGGCGGGTACGGCTCATGCAATCCCTCTCGTTCGTGTTGGGCGTCCGGGTCGCAGGACAAGGAGCGGTCCGGCGGTGCGGTGCGGGAGCGACGTATTATCCACGACCCGCCGGCCCGCGAAAAGCCCCTTGTGCCCCCGCGGTCCTGCCCCCCAGGTCCAGCGCCATGAACCCGCGACCGGATGCCGTGCCCGCCGTGGCCCCGCCGCCCGCCGCTCGCGCCCTCCGCCCGCGCGAGAAGCTCCGCGCGCGCGGCGCCGCCGCGCTCTCGGACGCCGAGCTGCTGGCGCTGGTGCTGGGCTCGGGCACCGCCGGGCGCAGCGCGCTG
>CAYHRW010000001.1:40296-44279 GCA_964359105.1 uncultured bacterium | reverse complement strand
CTCTCGGCCGCGCTCCCGATCACCCCGAGGCGCTGGCCAGTGCTCTCGCGCGTGTGACTGCCGCGCGGGGCGGCCGCGTGACGACCAGCGCGAGCCGCCGCGGCTGGACGGCCTCGCTGGCTCATCCGCGCGGTCTCGAGCGGCACGGACTTCTCGGGCGGGCCCGGCTCGATCTGGGTCCTCTGCTGTCGGAACTCCGCCGGCGCGGCGTCATGCGGCTGGATGTCGCCCTGAGCGAACCCATGGGAGGCTTCGCGCGGCTGACCGGGGTCGCCGGGATCCGGCGCGGGCCAGTGACCAGCATCACGCTCGACCAGGCGGGCCCGGGCGCGGGCGCGGTCGCGTTCGGCTTCACCACCGCCCACGTGGCGAGGAACGTACTGCCTCTGGCGTTGGCGCTACTTCTCCCGCTCGCCCTGGCGCTGGCACTGCGCGCCAGGGCGCTGTCGTCTCCCGTCGCCGAAGCGGGGCGCTCGTGGCGCTCCTACAGCGCGTGGGAGCCAGTCGCCAGTTTCAGCGCGTGGTGGCTCTGGCTCACGCTGACGCAATGGGCGTCGCCTCTCGGGCTGCTCCTGTTCCAGCTTCCCGCATGGTCTCCCACGACCTTCTTCCTCCTGGCGATGACGACGTACTTGCTCCCGCCCGTCGTCGTCGAACTCATCCTGGCGGCGCACTCGCATGCCGTGGCCAAGCGCCTGGGACAGGTGCAGCGGACCCTGTCGGATGCATTCCACGAGACGCTCGCCACTCGCGCGACCGTCGTCATTCCAACCATCCTCGTCGCGTCCGCGTGCCTGCTGGTGATCGTGCGGGCCTACGTGCCCGCCGCGTTCCTCGGCGCGCTCGGGATCGGGGCGGCCTTTCCACTCGCCAGGCTCGCGTGGCGGACCATGGGTCTCTCAGCGGTCGAGGCGCCGCCCGGGGACTTTCGAGATCGCGTGTTGGCGCTGGCCACCTACGCCGGGGTGCGCTTGCGCGGCGTCATGATCGTGTCGCGCGACTGCGGCAGCTTCCTGAACGCGTTCGCCATGCCGGCTCTCCGGACCGTGGCGATCACGGACCAACTGCTCGCGGGTCTCTCCCGCCGCGAAGTGGACGGCGTCATGGGCCACGAGATCTCCCACGTCCGGCGCCGTCACTCCCGACGCCTCGCCGTTGCCCTCTTGCTGTCGGGCGCGGCCCTGGCAGTCATTCGATGGCAGGGCGTGCCCATGAGGGTCCTCAGCCTGTTCGTCCCCCTGCTTGCCCTGCTCGCTCTCCGTATCCTCCGGCAGCACGAGATCGAAGCCGACCTGGGGGGCGTGCAGCTGACCGCAGATGCCGAGGCCTTCGTCTCGGGAATGGCGAGGCTGTGCAGACTCGACGAGGAGCCATTGCACGTGAGCCGCTGGGAGGTGCTCGTCTCGACGCATCCTGCCCCGATCGAGCGGCTGCGGGCGGTCGCCCGCCGCGCGAATCTCGACCACCGGCGCTTCGAGCGGCTCATCCAGTGCGGTTGCGGTGACGACGGCAGCTATCAGGCCCCCGCGTCGCCGGGATTGCGTGCCGACGAGCTCCACACAGGCGAGGCCGCCTGACGGGGGCGATCCCCTTGCTCCCGCCGGCGCGCGGCGATCGCTGCGCGCCCGGTCAGGGCTCGCCCTCTCTCCCGCCCTTCCACGCCCGCACGAACTCCTCGACCTGCGACCCGAGCGTCTTCGCCACCGATGCGCGCAGCAGCCGCGCGGCCGTGACGCCGAGCGAGGCCTCGGCCGCCCAGGTCTGGGCGAGCGTCCGCGTCGAGTCCGCGCCCAGCGTCGCCACGCGCTGGTGCATGGCGAGCGACAGGTGCCAGGCGACGATCGGAGCGTCGGGCACGCGCACGGTCTGGAGCCGCACCACCAGCAGCGGCGAGCGCTCGGTGATGAGCGCGTCGCTGCGCTCGAGGAGCGGCACGCCCGCGCGCCCAAGCGCCGCGCGGACCCGGCCGGCGAGCCAGTCCTCGTCGAGCCCGTAGCGCCGCACGTCGCCGCTCGTGCTCTCCGCCACCACCGCCACGCCGGGCAGGCCGCGCAGCGCGGCGTCCCCGCCGTGCAGCTGTGAGACCTCCGCGAGCGCGAGGACACAGGCACCGAGGACGACGTGCATCACGCTGCCCACTGAGATGACCATGAGCCTCGCTCCTCCTCCGCCACCGATTCCTGCAGCGGCGCCCGCGGCCTGGCACCGGACCTCGACGAGCCGCGCGGCATCCTAGCACCCGCGGCCCGCCGGCCGCGTGCCTGGGCGGATTCCCGCACCGTGCCGCGCAAGGCCACCCGGCGCCGCACTGCAGCCGGGCGTTGCGGCGGTCGCGAGCCGGGACGGACCTCCGCGCCGGCCTCAGCGGGCCGTGCGCACCGGCACGGAACCGCGCGAAACGCAGTGCATCCTGCACACTCCGGCCATATCGCCCTCCCGGCACGGTCGGTGCCCTTCTCCTTCTCATGTCAGGAGTCCCCCGCGGGAATCGCCCGTGGGCTCATCGCCAGTGCCGCTGGCCGCCATCGCCGGCTGATCGCAGGCAGACGCCCGCCCGGCGCTCGGGCGGGATCGCACTCGAACCTCCCGGGCGGCCGGGACGGAGAAACGCACGTGAAGCTGAGACCATCGGAGCCCCGCACCCTCGCCCTGGCGCTGGCGACCGCGGCCCTCGCGGCCGCGGCGCTGGCGCGCGCGTGGAGCGGGCCGCCCACGCCGGCATTCTGGTTCTGGTGCGGCGCCTGCCTGGTGGGCGAGCTGATGTGGCTCAGGCTCCCGCTCGGGGGAGCGACGCTCAGCATGGCGTCGTGCTGCAACTTCGCGGCATTGCTGGTGCTCCCGCGCGGGCACGCGATGGCGGTGACCGCGCTGGCGGCGGCGGTGGCCGAGCTGGCGGTGATGCGCAAGCCGCCGCGACGCGTGCTGTTCAACGCGGGGCAGTCGGCGCTCGCGGTGGGGGCGGCCGCATCGGTGTTCGACATGCTACGGGGCGCCGCGCCGCCGCCCCTCGAAGCCACGCCGTGGGCCCCGTTCGTCGCCGCGGCCGCGGTGTTCACCCTGATGAACTACGGCGCGGTGTCGCTCGCGGTGGCGCTGAGCGAGCGCGTCTCGCCGTTCACGGCGTGGAGGCGCAACTTCGGCAACGCCTACGACCTGCTTTCGAGCGGCGCGCTGTTCTCGCTCGGCATCCTGCTCGCGGTCCACTACACCATGGCCGGGGCGCGCATGACGGCGCTGGCCGTGCTCCCACTGGTGCTGGGCTGGGTGAGCTACCGCCGTTTCATCGCCGAGCCGCCGGAGGTCGAGGAGCGCCCCCCGGCTCCGCGCCTCGAGCTGCTCAAGTTCCCGCCCGCCCCCGGGGCGGGGCCTACGGGTGCACCGCCCGTGGCCGGCCGGCCGCGCAGGGTGCTCGACCTCGCGCGGCGCGGCACACGCGGCTGGACCTGATGAGGGAGGCCGCTCCATAATCCGCGCATGGCACCGCCCGCGGCGAAGGAGAACCGGTGAGTCTCCGCGTCGCGCTGCTCCTCATCGCCCTCGTCTCGCCCGCGCAGGCCGCTCCCTCCCGTCGCGCGCCTGCGCCCGACGCCGACACCTCGGCCATCCGGCTCATGCTGGACGCCCAGGTCGCGGCGTGGAACCGCGGGGATCTCGAGGGCTTCATGCAGGGCTACTGGCGCTCGGACTCGCTCACCTTCTACTCCGGCGGCGACGTCTCGCACGGCTGGCAGGCGGCGCACGACCGCTACGTGCGGCGCTACCAGTCCGAGGGCCGCGAGATGGGGCGGCTCGCCTTCGACCTGCACGCGATCACGCTGCTCGCGCCCGGGCAGGCGCTGGTGCGCGGCGGGTGGGCGCTCGAGCTCGCGACCGGCCGCCCGCGCGGGCTGTTCACGCTGTGGCTGCGCCGCCTTCCCGGCGCGGGCTGGCGGATCGTCCACGACCACAGCAGCGTGGCGCAGTAGCGGGGCGGCGGTCTCACC
>CAYHRW010000001.1:12296-40196 GCA_964359105.1 uncultured bacterium | reverse complement strand
GTCTCACCGCCGATGGTCACTCGGCCACGGCCGTCCGCTCAGCGCGCCTCGCGCCTCAGCACGTCCCACGCGCGGCGCACGTCCTCCTCGGTGGTGCGCGCGTTCCCGATCGCCAGCCGCAGCACGGTGCGGCCGTCGAGCTTCGTGCCCGAGAGGAACACCTCGCCCGTCGCGTTCACACGCTCGATGAGCGCGGCGTTCTCCTCGTCGCTCCCGTCTCGCCGGAAGCACACCACCGAGAACGGCCTCGGCGCACACACCTCCCAGCCGAGCGCGGCGCTCACCCAGCTCTCGAACAGCGCGGCGAGCCGCACGTGCTCGCGGATCAGGCGCTGGAGGCCCGCGCGCCCGTGGCAGCGCAGCACCGCCCACAGCTTGAGCGCGCGGAAACGGCGGCCGAGCACCGGGCTGTAGTCCATCAGGTTCACCTCGGCCTCGTCGCCGGTGCGCAGGTAGTCGGGCACCAGGCTGAACGCCTCGCGCAGCGCGTCGGGCCGGCGGCTCCAGAAACACGAGCAGTCCATGGGCGTGAAGAGCCACTTGTGCGCGTTCACCACCAGCGAGTCCGCGCGCTCGACGCCGGCGAAGGCCCAGCGGAACTCCGGGCACACCATCGCCGCGCCGGCGTAGGCGGCGTCCACGTGGAGCCATGCGCCGGCCCGCTCGCAGGCGTCGGCGATTGCGGGGACGGGATCCACCGACGTCGTGGAGGTCGTGCCGACCGTCGCCACCACGGCGCACGCGCCGTCGAGGTCGAGCGCTTCGGGGCGCAGGCGGTAAGCGGCGTCCACCGCGGTCCTGCGCAGCTCGAGGCCGAGCATGCGGCAGGCCTTCTCGACCGAGGAGTGCGCGTGCTCGGAGCACACCACCACGCGCCGGCCGGGCGAGGCCCCGCGCGCGGCGATGAGCGCCGCGAGGGTCGAGGTCGAGGCGGTGTCCTCGATGTGCCCGTGCCAGCCGCGCGGGAGCCCGAGCAGCTGCGCGAGCCAGTCGAGCACGTGCAGCTCGAGCTCGGTGAGCGCGGGCGAGGTGCGCCACAGGAAGCCGACCGAGTTGAGCGTGGCGGCCAGCAGCTCGGCGAGGATGGCGGGCTCGCAGGCGGTGTTGGCGAAGTAGGCGAAGAATCGCGGGTGCTGCCAGTGGGTCACGCCCGGCAGCAGCACCCGGTCGAGGTCGCGCAGCAGCGCGGCGAAGGGCTCACCCTCTTCGGGCGGCGCGGACGGCAGCTGCGCGCGGATTGCGCCGGGCTCGACCTGCGCCAGCACCGGCAGCTCGCCCACGCGCTCGAGGTAGCGCGCGGCCCACTCCAGCGCGGCCGCGCCATCTTCGCGAAAGCTCATGCTCTCTCCCTCCTGCTGGTGTCTGGACCACATCCACCACTTCGGCGGGCCCGGCGGCCGCCATCGCCGGCGCCTGAGGGCTGACCGGCGCGTGGCTCTCGGGCGCGCCCGCGCTCCCGTTCGGCGAGCGCCCGCAGCGCCGCTTCGAGGCGCACGTGCTCGTTGAACAGCCGCGCAGCGCGGACCTCGGACGGCTCGTCCTTGGCGCAGACGATGCGCGCCAGCGCCGCGCGCTCCCGCCCGCTCCAGCGCGGCAGGTCCGGGATCATGCAGAGCAGCGGGGCCAGCGCCCGCAGCGCCCAGCCGTTGCCGCCGAGGTCGAGCAGGCGCTTCACGCGCGCCACGCAGCGTCGCTCCGCGAGCGCGCGGTCTCCACCGAACGCGCGCGCGATGAAGCGGCTCTGCGCCACGCCCAGCCGGCCGAGATCCATGGGACGGCGCCTGCCGTTCGAGAGATCGAGACACGCCTCGGTGTGCGAGAGCCGGCGCAGCGTGCGGCGGTCGGACCGGTGGCCGGGCCGGGCCGCCATGCGCGTCTCCTCCTCGCGGGCGAGCGCCTCGACGCGGGCGCTGGTGGGCCTGAAGCCGAGCCTGCGGTAGAACCAGAACGCGCCGCTCTCGATGGCCTCGTCGTTGCCCTCGCCCATGCCGTAGCGCGTGACGAAGAAATGGTCCACGGCCAGCACGTGGTGGAGCACGCGCATGAGCTGCGCGTAGAGCCAGCGCACCTCGCCGCCGCGGAACTCGGGAAACAGGTTCATGCCCATCTCGCAGCAGCCCATGAAGACCGCCGCGGGCCCGTAGGCGACCGGCACGCCGTTCTTCACCACCAGGAAGACGTGCAGGGTCTCGAGCGGGCTGCGGAACTCGCGCAGGACGCCGATGAGCGCCACGCGCACGCCGCGCCCGCAGTCCGCCACGCGCACGCCGGCGGGGTCGGCGTAGATGAGCGGATGGATCTCGAGCGTCCGGGTGCACAAGGCCTGGAGCGCGGCGTCAATGACCGCCTGACCCCCGCGCGCGGGGGCCGGGATCGGCCGGCGGATGACGGGCTCGATGGCGAACCGGTCGCGCTGGATGGGAGAGCGCTGGTAGTGGATGCGCGGCACGGGCAGCTCGACCTCGCAGGCCGGCGGGCCGGCGTAGCTTAGCGGCAGGTCGCAGCGCTCGTAGAGGTGAGCCTGCAGCGCGGGCGGAAGGCCCGAGCGCTCGAGCAGCCACACGAAGAACGCGAGGTCGCCGCGCGAACCCGGACGCCGGCACGCGGCGAACCAGTCCTGCGTCGAGATCCGGACGTCCTCGAGCCCCTGGGTCTCCCCCGGCGTCACCAGCAGGTCCAGGGTGTCGAGCAGCGCGGTCTCGTCCTTGATCGCCTTCCAGTGGATGTCGAGCCGGCCCGGCAGCAGGCGAACGAGGCGTCGCACGACGCCATACGAGTACGGATAGACCGGCGGCTCGACGGCCGGGAGCGCGGCGATGCGCGCGCGCACCGCCGCGAGGACACGCGCGTCGTCCGGGTACGCGCGCATGAAGTCGAGGGTCTCGCGCAGCAGTCTCAGACGCCGCGCTCCCCGGCACCGGTCGGGACGGAGCGCGTCGAGCAGCCGCAGCTTCCGGCGCGCCGCCCGCCCGCCGAACGTGCGGGACAGCGCATGGAGGGACTGGATTGGGTCCATGGGTGACGGTACGAGGCCGTGGAGCGCGCCGCGCCGATCGCGATGCGGCGCGGGGCGCGCATGATAGCGCCTCCCGGGCTGGGCGCAATAGACGCTCCCCGGCCGATTCGCTATCCTGCGTCGCCTCCGGCCTTCATGTCCCGACTCGCTGTCGCAAGGAGCCATGCCTCCCATCACCCGATTCCCCGCGGGCTTCCTGTGGGGCGCCGCGACCTCGGCGTACCAGGTCGAGGGCTCGCCGGTCGCCGACGGCGCGGGCGAGAGCATCTGGCACCGCTTCGCGCACACGCCGGGCCGTACCTTCGAGGGCCACACCGGCGACGTTGCGTGCGACCATTACCGGCGCTACGCCGAGGACGTCGAGCTGATGTCCTGGCTCGGGCTCGGGGCCTACCGCTTCAGCCTCGCCTGGGGCCGCATCCTCCCCGAGGGGCGCGGGCGCCTGAACCGGGCCGGGCTCGACTTCTACTCGCGACTCGTGGACCTGCTGCTCGCGCGCGGGATCCAGCCGTGCGTGACGCTCTACCACTGGGACCTGCCGGCGGCGCTCGACGACCTGGGTGGCTGGCTGAACCCCGACGTCGTGCACTGGTTCGCAGATTACGCGCGCATGGCGTTCGAGGCGCTCGGCGACCGCGTGCCGATGTGGGCGACACTCAACGAGCCGTGGGTGGTGGTGAACGCCGGCTACCTGCACGGCGTGCACGCGCCCGGGCACAAGAGCCTCACCGAGCCGCCGCGGGTCGCGCACCACCTGCTGTGCGCGCACGGGACAGCGGTGCAGATCTACCGCAGCGGCTGGAAGCAGAAGATCGGGCTGGTAGTGAACATCGAGCCCAAGGACCCGGCCACGGATTCGGTCGAGGACCGTGCCGCGACCGAGCGCGCCGACGCCTGCATGAACCGCCAGTTCCTGGACCCGGTGTTCCTCGGCCGCTATCCCGAGGCGTTGCGCGAGGTGTTCGGGAGGGCGTGGCCGGAGTTCCCGGCGGAGGACATGCGCCTGATCCGCCAGCCGCTCGACTTCCTCGGCGTCAACTTCTACACGCGCGGCGTCACGCGACACGACGACACGGCGCCGCCGGTACGCGCGCGCACGGTGCATGTGGCGGGCAGCACGTATACCGAGACCGGCTGGGAGGTGCACGCGGAGAGCCTGACGACGACGCTCTGTCGGGTGAAGGAGCGCTACGGAGACATCCCGCTCTACGTCACCGAGAACGGCGCGGCGTTCGCGGAGCCGCCGCGCGCTGAGGGTGCGCGCGTGGAGGATCCGCTGCGGGTGGTCTACTACCGCGACCACCTGCGCGCCGCGCGCGCGGCGCTCGAGCGCGGCGTGGAGCTGCGTGGCTACTTCGCCTGGTCGCTGCTCGACAACTTCGAGTGGAGCCACGGCTACTCGAAGCGCTTCGGCCTTTTCCACGTGGACTTCGAGACTCAGCGGCGGACCCCGAAGGCCAGCGCCCACTTCTATCGGGAGGTCATCCGGTCGAACGGAGCGGCGCTCGACGAGACGCCGCCCGCGGTCCCAGGCTGAGCCCGGGGGGCCGCGGGCGGCGGCCGACCCGGACTCACATCCTGCCCGGCTTGGACTTAGGCGGCCCGGCCGAGATCGGGGGATCCCCGGCACCGGCTCCGAGCCCCCGGATCGGAGCATGTCCCATCCCTCGGCGCCCCCCCCCGCGACCGCCGGTTCGGCCCTGGTCCATTGGTCCACGGCCTTTTCCGTTGACAGGCCCAATACCCGCATGTAACCGTTTACACACAGGCAGGAACGCAATCGGTCCCCGCATCTGTCGGAGAGCCCGTCTCCGCTCGTCCATGATGGACAACACTCGCCTCTTCCGCAGCCATCGGCCTGGCTGGAGGGGCGGTGGCAGTCGCGGAGCCCGCATCGCGAGAGGCCGCGTTGTGCTCCCAACCTGAAACAGCCAGCAGCTCGGAGACACCATCGGATCCGCAGCCCCCCACACCCCCAACCTCAGAAGGAGGAAAGACAACATGAGGCGGATCGGCTACACCAGTCTGGCGTTCGCAGCTTCGATCGTGCTCGGACTCGCCGCGAGCAACGTCGCGACGGCTCTGGATGGTCGCGACTGCGTTCCCCCAGTGTTCACACCGGCAGGCACGGGGGCGGTCCTCGACCTGCGCACCTTCAACGACTGCCCCACGTCCGTTCTGACGACCCTCAACAACTACCCGGCCCTGATCTCAATCAAGGACGACGTCCTCGACTGCTACGGTTGGGCGAACCTGCACACCTGGAGCTTCTCCGACGACGGTGTCTCGAGGGCGATCTTCGAGAACTGCAGTCACTACCGCTACTCCTGCTCGTTCGTCCTGGAAGGGCCCACGAACTCCGAGGGCGGTCTCCGGGTCTCTCCGTGGTGGAACACCTGGTGGGGCGGCAGCCCGGTGGACGGCCGCTTCATGGTCAACGCCGCGAGCGGCGAGATCGCGTGCTTCGGCGGCCGGCTCCCCTTCTACTCCTTCACCGGGACCTATGGTCTGCGCTACGTCAAGGGCACCTGGATCTGGATGGAGATCGCGTACAACCCGCACTCGCTGACGGCGGCCGACCCGGCCACCATCACCTACACGCTCAACTACGGTGGCGTGACCTACACGAGCGGCCAGCTGGCGTTCGACCAGGGCAGCGCGGGCGAGGACCCGCCGCACGGGCTGTGGGGCGAGCTGTGGCCGGCCACGGTGGGCGGCTACTTCCAGGTGAACATGATCCCGGGCGACCCGACCGCGTGGGGGCGCGCGCAGTGGGCCAACATCCAGTACTGGAGTGACGAGCAAGCCACCCCGGCCCGGGCGACCACCTGGGGCAGGCTGAAGACGCTGTACCGGTAGTTCGTTTGCAGCGACCGTGGACACGAGATCCGCGGAGCGGAGCCCGCGTGCGCACGCACGCGGGCTCCATCCGTATCGGAGTCGCCGGGCGCGTCGGGTGGCGTACCCGCCCTCGCTCGGGTACCTTGCCGCGACCTCGCGCAGTGTCCCGACGGCGGACCACTGGAGTGAGCAGGATGAGGAAGCGGTTCCGAACGAAGTACGGATACTTCACCGGCGACGGCCGCGAGTACGTCATCACCCGGCCCGACACTCCCCGGCCGTGGGCGAACGTCATCTGCCCCACCGAGTACGGCACGGTGGTGACCCAGGCGGGCTCGGGCTACTCGTGGATGACGCATGCCACGTTCAACCGGCTCACGCGCTGGGAGCAGGACCTGGTCCGCGACGAGTGGGGCAAGTTCCTCTACTGCCGCGACCGCGCCACCGGGAGGCTCTGGTCGCTCGCCTGGCAGCCGGTCAGGGCCAGGCCCTCGCGCTACGAGTGCCGCCACGGCGTGGGCTACACCACGATCACTTCGGTGAACCAGGACGTCGAGAGCGCGCTCACCATCTTCGTGCCGCCCGGCGAGCCGCTCGAGATCTGGCGCGTGCGGCTCAGGAATCTCACACGCCGCACCCGGCGCCTCGACCTCACCAGCTACTTCGAATGGAACCTGGGCCCGGCCTCCGACACCCACCGCGAGTTCCACCGGCTCTTCATCGAGACCGAGTACGTCCGGGCGGCCGGCGCCCTGCTCGCCACCAAGCGCCTGAACACCATCGCCGAGCACGGGCGCGGGCAGGCGTGGAACTGCGAGTGGCCGCACGTCGCGTTCCACGCGGCGAGCGTGCGGCCCGTCTCCTGCGAGAGCGACAAGGAGAGCTTCCTCGGCCGCCACGGCTCGCCCGCGAGCCCGGAGGCGTTGAAGCGGCCGAAGCTCTCGGGGCTCACGGGCATGTGGCAGGACGCGATCGGCGCGCTCCAGCTCGCGGTGACGCTGGGGCCGGGCGAGACCAGGGAGATCGTCTTCACGCTCGGCATGGCCGACACGCGCGCGGCGGCACTGCGTCTGGCGAGGAAGTACCGTGCCACGGAAGCGGTCGAGCGCGCGTGGCGGAGGACGCGCCGGCACTGGGATGCGCTGCTCGCGCCACTCGAGGTGAAGACGCCGGATCCGGCGTTCGACCTGCTCACGAACACCTGGCTCAAGTACCAGACCATCTCCTGCCGCATCCACGGCCGCACCGGCTACTACCAGCCGGGCGGGGCGTACGGCTTCCGCGACCAGCTGCAGGACAGCCAGGTGTTCCTGCCGCTCGACTCCGCGCGTACCAAGGCCCAGATCCGGCTCCATGCGGCGCACCAGTTCGCGGACGGGACCGCGTACCACTGGTGGCACCCGCTCACCGGGGAGGGCGCGCGCAAGAAGTTCAACGACGACCTGCTGTGGCTGCCGTTCGTGACGCTGAACTACCTGCGCGAGACGGCCGACTTCGCGTTCCTCGAAGAGCGGGTGCCCTACCTGGCCGAGGACGGCCGTCCGTCGCGCGAGCGGGGCACCCTCTACGACCACTGCCGCCGCGCCGTGGATACGTTCTGGACCCGCATTTCGCCCCGCGGCGTCCCGCGCATGGGTGCCGGCGACTGGAACGACGGGCTGTCGGCGATCGGCAACCGGCTCAAGTCCGAGAGCGTGTGGCTCGCCCACTTCCTGGTCGGGATCCTCGACGGCTGGGTGGAGCTGGAGCGGCGCCTCTCCCGGCCCGACGCGCGCGCGATCGCGAAGTACACGCGCGAGGCGCGGAAGATGCGCGGCGCGGTCAACCGGCACTTCTGGGACGGAGACTGGTACGTACGCGCCACCAAGGACAGCGGCGAGGCGATCGGCTCCAGGCGCTGCCGCGACGGAAAGATCTTCCTCAACGCACAGACCTGGGCGATCCTGAACGGCGTGGTGCCGAAGGCGCGCTTGCCGAAGCTGCTGCGCGCGCTGGAGCGCCACCTCTACCGCGACTACGGCCCGCTCCTGCTGTGGCCCGCCTACCGCGCGCCCGACCCCGAGATCGGCTATCTCACGCGCTACGCGCCGGGCTCGCGCGAGAACGGTGGGCTCTACACCCACGCCGGCGTGTGGGCAATCCAGGCGGAGTGCGTGCTCGGGCGGCGCGCGCAGGCGTGGAAGCTCTACCGGAGCTTATGCCCGGTTCTGCGCGGCATGGAGCCGGACTTCTACAAGGTCGAGCCCTACGTCACGCCCGGCAACGTGGACGGTCCGAGCTCGCCCAACTTCGGGCGCGGCGGCTGGACCTGGTACACCGGTTCTGCGGCGTGGCTGTTCCGCGTGAGCACCGAGTGGATCCTGGGCGTGCGCCCGGCGTGGGAAGGGCTGCTGGTCGAGCCCTGCCTGCCGCCGGGCTGGAAGGGCTTCACCATGAAGCGCGCGTTCCGCGGCAGCGTCTACCGGATCACCGTGACGACCGGCGCGAAGCGGCGCGAAGTGCTTGTGGACGGGAAACCCTGGCGCTCGACCGTGATCCCCGCCTTCCGCGACGGCCGCGAGCACACGGTCGTCGTGAAGCTGTAGCGGCCCGTCAGCGCCGCAGCACGACGTCAGCCGGCAGCTCGCGCACCACGACCTCGCCCTCCCCCGAGACCGGCACGGGCGCGCCATTGACGGTTGCGTGGCCGATCGGACCGCGGAGCGGCGCGCGCACCACGATGCCGCCAGCAGGGACGCGGAGGCCCCGCTCGATGCGCACTTCGACCGTGTCCGTCCACACGCTCGTGGCGCGCATCGTATAGGTCAGCTTCCCGTAGGGTGTCGGCAGACCCCTCACCGCCAGCACCGGATGTCCCGGCGCGGGGTCAGGCGTGACCCAGAGAGGCGGCACTCCCGCGCCGACGACGAGCGTGCTGTCCTCCTCGCGCTCGTACGCCAGCATGTCGAGCACCGAGCGTACGAAGTCCGAGCCGACCCAGGTGTGCGGCATGTCGCCGATGAAGTGCGGTGTGCGTGCGTCCTTCCACACCACTTCGGCCCACTGCGCCCAGCCGGGAGGGCGCTGGTAGCCCAGGAAGAACCGCAGCAGTTCCTGGGCACGGTAGCGCCAGCCCAGCCGCACGAACGCTCCGATGGTGCGCACCTCGTAGGGCGTGAACGCCTCCCAGTCCGCCTTGCCGCGGGCGCGGTCGTCGAAGAACCTCCAGTAGCGCTCGAACGTGCTGTCCACCGCGGCGCGCGGCAGCACGCCGAGGGCGCCCGCCGGCGCCAGCGCGATGGTGGTCGAGGTGGCGTCGAAGTCCCCGAGGTCGGCGCAGCCGGGGATGTAGGCGATGGCGTGCGCCTTCATCGCCGCGGCGATCGAAGCCACCAGCTCGCGCTGGAACGTGTCGCGGACCGCGGCAAGGCGCACCGCGTCGTCCGAGCGGCCGAGTGCGCCGGCCAGGTACGCGGCGTCCTTGAAGCCTCGCAGCGCGAAGAAGTCGTCCCAGTATGAGTGCATGGGCTTCGCCGAGTAGCCCTCGTGGCTGATCGAGGGCGGCAGTAATCCGAAGTAGGGCTCTTTCCCGGGCACGCGCCAGTCGGCGGTGCGCCGGGTCTGGCGCAGCGAGTCGAGGTAGGTCGCGGCGCGCGCTACGGCGGGCCACATGCGCTGCGCGAGCGCGCTGTCGCCGGTGTAGCGGAAGTACTCCGCCACCAGGAAGATGAACTCGCCACCCGAGTCGTGCTCGGGTACGGGGTCCGAGCCGCGCTGGTCCACGCAGCAGGGCACCTTCCCGTCCGCGTACTGGTACGGTGCGAACCACTCGATGAAGTCGCGCACGGCCTCGGAATGCCCGAGCCGCAACAGCGCGGACGAGGTGAGCGCACCGTCGCGGATCCACGAGCGCGCGTAGGAGCGCGCGCCCGGCTGGAACGCAGCGCCGTCGCGGTTGACGAGGATCCAGCCGAGCTGGGCACGGAGCGCACGGTCCACGGGCGACTCCGGGATCCGGATGTCCACGCGATCGATGCGCTCCTGCCAGCCGGCCCTGCACGCGTCGAACCACTCCTGGACCCGGGCCCGGACCGTCGCGTCGCCCGCCAGCCCGGCGGGCGGCGTCGGTGGGACATGGAGGGGCACCAGCAGGTCCACCTCCCTCTCGGCGCCGGGCGCGATGTCGAGGTCGTAGGCGAGTGCCGCGGAGGCGTGCGCGAACGGGTCATCCACGTGCTGCGCGCGCGGCAGCCGGCTGCGGCGCAGAAAGTCCGCGACGACGTCGCCCTGGTCGAAGGTCGCGGCCCCGAAGGCGGAAGGCGTGGTCAGGCTCACCACGCCGCGGTCGCCGTTCACGCGAACCACGCGGCCTTCGCGCGCGATCGTGCGGATGGTCGCCGCGCCCCCGGGCGTGTTCAGGAACTGCGCGGGCGGGTTCACCTGGAACGGACGCAGCGCGAGGACGAGCCTCACGCGTCTCCGCTCGTTCCCCGCGTTCCGCACCCGGTAGCGTGCGACCACGGACGACGTATCGGCTGCTCCGATGGCCCAGGCGGTGACCTCGAGCGAGAGCTTCCCCAGCGGCCAGTACACAGAGGGGATGGGTAGGGTGAAGCGGTCGAGCCCCTGGGCCGGTTTCGCGTCCGCCCAGGTGACGAGCTTGCCGTCTTCGTAGAGGAACGGCTCGAGGGACCAGCTCGCCCTGCCGACTTCGAGCCGGCCATCCTCTTCGAGGAGTCCCTTCTCGCGCCCGCCGTCGGTGCCCACCACGGTCCAGTAGGGCTGCTCGCCGCTGAACGCGCGCGGGTACGTGCCCCGCGGGGCGTCCTTCGCGATGGCCTCGAAGAACGCTTCGAACGACGCGCCCCACGCCAGCGGTTCGATGGTCAGCTCGCGCAACCCGCAGCCGCGGCGCGTGACGCCCGCGAGCGCGCGCAGGCACAGGAAGCGCGCCTCGGTCTCGGGCAGGTAGAGCCAGTCGCGCCCGCCGTTGCCGCCGCGCACCTCACGCAGCGTGTGCCACGATACGCCGTCGGGCGAGGTCTCGATCGCGTAGTCTACGAGGTGGCGCCCCGGCGCCCAGTCGAGCACGAGGCCGCCGAACTCGCACTCGGTCCCCAGGTCGAGCGTGAGCGCGGGCCGCGCGTCGCCCGGGGCGCTCTCCCAAGCGGTCGCAGGAGCGCCGTCCACCGCGAGGGGCGCGCCGTGCCCGGGGCGGGCCGACGTGGCACGCGCGCGTGGCGCGGGGGGCGCGGCTTGCGGCGGCGGCAGCTCCTCGAGGGTCAGATCGTCCAGCCACACCGTGCCCATGCCGCCGCTCCCCGCCGTGACCGCGAACTCGATGGCCCCGACGTGGCGGATCTCGCCGCCTCCCGCGGGGCCCCAGGCGAAGCCGATCTTCCGCTTCTTGAGCGTGACCGAGTCCCACTCGGTGGGGAAGCGGAAGTCGCGCTGGTTCGACCACCACACGTTGGCGCGGCTCGAGTCCACCAGCTTGAACTCGAGATTCTCGGGAGGACAGTCCCCCCGCACGCGGAAACGGAAGCGGTAGTTCTCCGGGAGGTCGAAGGAGACGTCGCGGTGGATCACCGCGTAACCGCCACCCTTCACGAAACGGAAGTCGAGCCGCAGCGCGCGGCCGTGGACACCCGCGTCCATGCCGACCGTGAGCTCCACACCGTCCGCGGGACGCGCCTGCCAGGCGTCGGAGTCCTCGAAGCCGTCCACGAGCACCGGCGCGGGCGCGGGCGCGGCCGTGCACGCCGACGCGGCCGCCAGCGCGAGCAGGAGCAGTCCTCCCGCGGGCCCGCGCATCACGCTCAGCCTTTCACGCTGCCCATCATCACGCCGCGGATGTAAGCGCGCTGCAGCGCGACGAAGAGGATCACGACGGGCAGCACCGTGAGCACCGAGCCCGCCATCATGAGCTCGGTGTCCTGGACGTGTTCGCCCGCGAGGCTGGCGAGGGCCACCGGCAACGTGTATTTCGCCTCGTCGCTCAGCACGATGAGCGGCCACATGAAGTCATTCCATGCGCTGAGGAAGGTGAACACCGCCAGCGTGACGAGGATGGGCCGGAGGACCGGCACCACGATGGTCCAGAAGATCCGGAGCTCGCCCGTGCCGTCCACACGCGCGGCGTCGAGCATGTCGTCGGGGATGCTGAGCGCGTACTGGCGGATCATGAAGATCCCGAACACGCCGGCCATGAACGGGACCACCACTCCGACCATCGTGTTCACCAGCCCCATCGCCTTGAGGAGCAGGAAGAGCGGGAGCATGCCGACCTGCGCGGGGATCACAATCGCCGCGAGCAGCGTGCGGAAGACGCGCTCTCGGCCTTGGAAGCGCAGCTTGGCGAAGGCGTATCCGGCCATCGAATTGACCACGAGCGAGACGAACGTGGCCGAGACGGATACGAGCGCGCTGTTGGTGAGATGGCGGGTGAGCCGCAGCCGCGTGAAGAGGTCCGCGTAGTGCTGGAACGTGACCGCCCGCGGCAAGAGCGGAGGCGGGAAGCTGTTCGCGTCACCCGCCGGCATGAGCGAGGCCGAGACCATCCACAGCAGCGGCGCGAGGGTGAGCAGCGCGCCGACCACGAGCACGGCGTGGAGGACGGTGGCGGTCAGCGTCTTCCGCATCACCGCTGCTCCCGCTGCAGCCGCATCTGCAGCATCGTGCCCAGGAGCATGATGACGAACAGCACGAAGGCGATCGCGGCCGCCGTGCCCATCCGCCACCATCGGAAACCCTCCTCGTACATGAGGAGCACCACGGTCGTCGTGGCCTTGAGCGGTCCGCCCTGGGTCATCACATAGGGTTCGGAGAAGAGCTGGAACTGACCGAGCATGGTCATGACGCCGACGAACAGGAACGTGGGCGCGAGGTTCGGCAGCGTGACGTGCACGAAACGCGACCAGGCGCTCGCGCCATCCAGCTCGGCTGCTTCATACATCTCCTCGGGGATGCTCTGGAGGCCGGCGATGAAGATGAGCATGTTGTAGCCGAAGTTCTTCCACACCGCGAGCAGGATGATGGCCGGCATCGCCCAGTGCGGGTCGCCCAGCCAGTCGACGGGATGGATGCCGGCCAGACCGAGCGCCCGGTTCAGGAGCCCGTACTGGGAGTGGTAGAGGTAGCGCCACGCGATCGCCACGGCCACCAGCGTCGTCACCACCGGCATGAAGAAGATAGAGCGGAACAACCCCGGGAAGCGCACGAGCTTCGAGCTCACCAGCAGGGCGGCCACCAGCGACGTGATCACCGAGAGCGGGCCGCCCGCGAGCACGAAGACCAGGGTGTTCCCGAGCGCCTTCCAGAACAGCGGGTTCGCGAGGACCTCGGCGTAGTTCTGCAACCCCACGAAACGCGCGACCTCGGGCTGGCCGATGGCGTAGACGTCGAAGTCGGTGAAGCTGAGCACCAGCCCCCCCAGCACCGGCACGAAGAAGAACACGCCGATGAGGGCGAGCGCGGGGGTCACGAAGGCCCAGCCCGCACGGTTCTGCCGCGACTCGAGCGCGCGGCTCATGGCGCCGCTCCCGCGCGGTGCCCCGCGCGCCGGCGTTCGCGCTCGACCAGCCAGCGGCGCTTCTCGAGGATGCGGTCCACGTCGCGGTCGAGCGCCGCCAGCGCCGAGTCGGGCGGAGCGTGGCCCAGCACCATGGCCTCGACCTTGTCCTGCAGGCGCAGGGAGATGTTCTCCCACTCGGGGACCTTCGGAGTCGGGACGACGCGCTGGAGCTGGGTCTCGAACGCGCGGGCGCAGGGATCGTTCGCGAGCGCGGTGTCGCGCCACGCCTCGCGCCGCGCGGGGAGGTCGCCGGTCAGCCGGTAGAAGCGGAGCTGCTGCTCGGGACGGGACAGGAACTCGACGAGCTTCCAGGCTTCCGCCTTGTGACGCGAGGCGCGGAACAGCACCAGGCTCGAGCCGCCGGCGGTCGAGACCCCGGAGGCCGGGCCCTCTGGGCCGGGCAGGGGCGCCGTGCCCCACGCGCCCTGCATCGCGGGCGACAGGCGACGCCGGAACTCGCCCACGTTCCACGGCCCGCTGATGTACATGCTGAACGTGCCCCGCTCGAATTCCTGGTAGAGGTTCGCGATGGAGCTTCCCTGCACGCCCGGCGCGAGCCTGCGGCGGAACAGGTCCAGGTAGAAGGCCGCCGCTCGCCGATAGGCCGGGCCGGCGAACGCCCCGCGCGTGTCGTCGTCCTCGAGCAGCGGCGAGCCCGCCTGAAGCCCGAAGATGATCCACGGCGTGTACTCGTTGGTCGGGAGGAAGATGGCGTAGCGGTCCTGGCCCGCCACGCGCTTCACTGCCTCCATCGCATCGCGCCACCCGTCCCAGCTCCCGGGCATGGCGCGGTAGCCCGCCCTGGCCAGGATGTCCGTGCGGTAGAAGAGCACGCGCGTGTCCACGTACCAGGGTACGCCGTAGCACGCCCCGCCCACGACGTTCGTGTCCCAGATGCCTGCGAAGTAGGCCGATTCGGGCACGGCGCGCGACGCGCCAAGCCAGGGACCCAGCGGCTCGATGGCGCGCAGCGCAGCGAACTCGGCGATCCACGTGTTGCCGAGCTGCGCGACATCGGGCGTCGAGCCACCGACGTGCGCGGTGAGCAGCTTCTCGTGCGCGGCGCCCCACGGGATCTGCTGCACCTGGATGAGGACGCCCGGGTTCTCGCGCTCGAAGTCGCGCACCAGCTCCTGCACCACTTCGCCCTCGCGCCCCATCGCCCAGAAGCGCAGCGTCACGCGCCCGTCGCCCGCCCGCGTGCGGCAGCCTGCGGCGGCTCCGAGCGCAGCGAGGATGAGCGCGATGGCCACCAGCCGGGCCGGCGGGCGCGCGTGGCTCATCGCCGCTCCGGGACCGAGTCGAGCCAGCCGCCCGTGAAGCCCGCGGCGCGCAGGCCGCGCACCACGTGCGGGTTCCTCCGCATGGTGCGCCACACCAGGCGGCTGCGGTGGTTCTCGATCATCGCGAGGATGGGCCCCTGGTCGATGCCGAGATGGTCCGTGTCGAACCAGCCCACACCCGGCACCACCCGCCCATGGTGGACGGGCACCGCCACGTCGAGCGTGGGATTGAGCGCGTCCACGAGACCGTACTTCGAGAACGCTTCGCTGCCATAATCGGCGCGCATCGCCATGAGCGTCGGGATCACCACCTCGGGTGTGAACGCGACAGAGCCGCCGGCCGCGGAGGGCGACACGGTGCCGTCGTCGGTGACTTCCGTGAACGATGCGCCGCGCGCGGCGTAGGTGCGGAACGCGCGCCCGCGACCCGCGATGGTCACGGTGGCGTCCACCGGCCCGTCGCAGGCGGTGAGCCCCCACAGGCGCACGCCGTAACCGCGGAAGCCGCCGGGGTTCGCGATGGCGTAGGCGCGCTGGGCGAGCGTAGCGCGCCGCGAGTTCTCGAAGTAGTCGAGCCCACGCGCGCGCATCACGCTGTCCTGAATGCCGCGAAGGTCGAGCCACACATGCGAGTACTGGTGACCGAAGAGCGGCGCGAAGCCGAGGTGCTCCTGGCCGTGGAAGCTGCCCCAGCGGTAGCCCGCCGTCCAGGCGCGCCAGGTCTCCGGCCCCGCCGCGTGCGTGGGCGAGCCCAGCGCCAGCACGTGCAGGATCATGGTCTCGTTGTAGCCGCGCCAGTCGTAGGGCAGGTAACCGGTCTCCGGCAGCCAGCCGAGCGCGATCGTGGGCGGCCGCACCTGCGCCCAGCGCCAGTCCGTGCGCGCGTAGAGCGTCTCTGCCACCGCGCGGATGCGGGCCTCGTCCGGGTCGGCGCGGTCGAAGTACGACTGGCAGAACAGCGCGCCCGCGAGCAGCAGCGCGGTGTCCATGGTCGAGAGCTCGACCCTCTCGAAGCGGTGCCCGGTCGCGGGGTCGAGGAAGTGGTAGAAGAAACCGCGGTAGCCGGTGCAGCCGGCGTCCGCGGTATCCTGGCGCGCGGTCCGGAAGAACTCGAGCGTGCGGAGCACACGCGCGCGCGCATCTTCGCGCGTCACCCAGCCGCGCTCCGCGCCCACCCCGTACGCAGTGAGCGCGAAGCCCGAGGCGCCCACGCTCGCGAACGACTTCGTGGGCCAGCGGTCGGGCGTCAGCCCGGTGCGCGGGTCCGCGAGGTCCCAGAACCAGAAGAATGTGCGCCGCTCGAGCGTGTCGAGGAACGCCTCCGCCCCCGCGGGCGCCGCGCGGGGCCGGCGCGCGGCCCCGCCCTCGTGGCAGGCGAGCGCGCACGCTCCGGCCGCCAGCGCGAGCGCGGCCGCCGCCCACCGCAGCCACCGTGGCAGAACGGAGGGCAACACAGCTTTCTCCTAGCGCTGCGTCGGGCGGGTCGCCCCGCTGCGGTCCCAGCGGGGCCCGCCCGCGCGGTTCCGCGGGTTGGAGCCGCAGGATCCACGCACCACCAGCGTGGTGGGCAGCACCTCGTGCCGGAAGCCCGACGGCCCGGTCGGGTGGCCCGGCTCGAGCAGCATCTGCACGGCGCGCTGGCCGAGCTGGAGCATGTCCACGTGCACCGTGGTGAGCGGCGGGGTCAGGTAGCGCGCGAGACGGATGTCGTCGAAGCCGGCGATCGCCATGTCCGCGGGCACGCGCACGCCGGCCTCCTGGAGCGCGCCCAGCACGCCCACCGCCATGTGGTCGTTCGCGATGAAGACCGCAGTGGGCCGCGGCTCTCCCCGCAGCAGCTCGAGCGCCGCCTCGTAGCCGGAGCGCTCGGTGAAGTCACCGCGGAGCTCGAGCGCCGGCCCCGGCTCGATGCTGCCGTCGCGCAGCGCCATGCGGTAGCCGTGGAGGCGCTGCCGCGCATCCACGTTGCGCACCGGGCCCATGATCGTGGCGATCCGGCGGTGGCCGAGCCCGAGCAGGTGCCGCACCACCGCATAGGCGCCCTCGACGTTCGCGATCGAGATGGTGTCGCAGCCCGGCAGCGCGACCTCGGGGTTCAAGAGCACGGTCGGCACGCCGCCGGTGAAGTGCTTGAGCGCGGTCGAGGCGTCGAGGTCCGGCGCCATCACGATCAGCCCGTCCACCCGGCCCCGCATCGTGCGCATCGCCTCGGTGAGCTCCTCGGCGCTGGCGCTGGCGCGGGACACCAGCAGGTGCAAGCCCCGCTCGCGCGCGGTCACATCCACGCCGTGGATCACCTCCGAGAAGAACTCGCCGTGGAGGTCGGGCAGCAGCACGCCGAGCGTGTGCGTGCGATTCGTGATGAGGCTGCGCGCGATCCCGTTGGGATAGTAGCCCAGGCTGGTGGCGGCGACGACGACGCGCTGACGCGTCTCCTCGCTCACGAGCAGGCTCTTGTTGAACACGCGCGACACGGTCGCGATGGACACGTTGCTCGCGCGCGCCACGTCACGGATCGTCGCCATGCTTTCCTCCCTGGATCCTCAGCGCAGCCGCACGCACTTCGTGGTCAATGCGCGGCCGCCGCTCTCGAGCCGTACCAGGTAGACGCCGCTCGGCAGCCGTCCGTCCCGGAACGGCACCGCATGCTCTCCCGCCGGACGCGCTTCGTCCAGCAGCTTCGCCACCTCGCGTCCCGCGAGGTCATAGACCGCGAGGCGCACGCGCCCGCCCGAGGCGAGCCGGAAGCGGAGGGTCGTCGAGCCCGCGAACGGGTTGGGCTCGGCCCAGGCCGCGAGCGCCGGCGGCTGTGGCAGCTCGACCGCGGCGCCCGGGATGGTGACGAAGCCCGCGCGCTGGAGCCCCAGCTGGACGTCGGCATTCTGCATGAAACGGTCCCACACCGTGTGGTTCCGGTAATTCTCGATCATGAGCACGATCGGGCCCTGGTCGATGCCGATGTAGTCCGTGTCCCACCAGTTCACGTCAAGGTTGAACGCGTCGCGGAACCCGTACGGCCCCCACAGCAGCGGGTAGTTCATGAACATGTTCCGCATCACCGGGATGACCTCGTCGGGCGCGAACGCGATCGAAGCGACCGGCGCGGTGGGCGTGATAGTGCCGTCGTCGTTCATCGCCGGGGGCGCGCCACGCGCGTTGTATCCGGTCGGCGTGTCCGACGCGGTGAGGCCCCACAGGCTGTCGCTGTAGCCCGTGTGAAAACCCGGGTTTGCGATCGCGTAGGCGCGCTGCGCCAGCGTGGCGAGCCGCGAGTTCTGGAAGTAGGTGATCCCCTTCGCCTGCATGTAGGCGTCCTGGATGAAGCGGAAGTCCACCCAGCAGTGCGAGTACTGGTGACCGAACAACGGCGGGAAGTTCACGTACGAGTAGCCGTACCAGGTCTGCCAGGAGTAGCTGCTCGTCCACTTGGACCACGCCGTGGTCGGCACCGCGTGCGTGGGCGAGCCGAGCGCGAGGATGTAGAGGATCATCGCCTCGTTGTAGCCGACCCATTGCCCGAACCCCGCGAAGCCGGTGCCCGGCTTCCAGCCCATCAGGATCCCGGGGTTGAAATTCCGCATGAAGTTCCAGTCCGCGCGCTGGGTGATGGAGTCGGCAAGCGCGCGGATGCGCGTCTCGGTCGTGTCACTGCCGGTGAAGTACTGCTTCGCGTCGACCACGCCCGCGAACAGCAGCGCGGTGTCGATGGTGGACAGCTCGCAGTCCCAGGTGCGCGTGGCCGTATTCATGTCGAGGAAGTGGTAGAAGAGGCCCTTGTATCCGATGGTGCCGCTGGCGCCGCTCCCCTGCGGCCCGTTCCACAGGGTCTCGAGCGTGGTGCGCACGCGGTCGCGCGCGGCCGCGCGCGCCACCCAGCCGTGGTCCACGCCCACGCAGAGCGCCGAGAGCCCGAAGCCGGTCGAGGCGATGCTGCACGGCGACCCGGGCTGGCTGCGGTCGCGGATGAGCCCGTTCGCCGGGTTGGCCTCGCTCCAGAAGAACTGGAACGAGGCGTGCTGGACCGTGTCGAGCAATGCCGCCGTGGTCTGCGCCTGCGCCGCGGACAGGCAGAGGAGGACTCCGATGAGAACCCCGAAGGTGCGTCGCATGTCTTCCTTCCCTTCTGTCGAAGCTGGCCCGGGCTAGAACGTCACGCCCAGCGTCACCCGGTGGGTCCCGCCGAGGCGTCGTCCGTGGTCGGCCCAAGCATAGTCCACGCGGCAATCGTACACGTCGATATTCCCCCGCACGCCGCCGCCGGCGGTGAACCCGCCCTCGGCATCCTTCTGGAACGCGTTCTGCCAGCCCGTGCGCAGTGCCAGCAGCTTCGCGTATTCGACTTCGGCGCCGGCGCTCACGCTCTCGGTGTTGTCGCTGGGATGGGAGGCGTCCAGCGCCAGCCGCAGCCGGGTCTGCCGGTCGAGCCGGATCTCGGGCACGCCGATGCCCACCCGGAACAGCACGGGCACCGGAAACTCGTCCGTGAACACCTCGCCCGGCAGCGTGCCGTTGTCACCGTAACGCGACGGGTCGTTGTCGTAGGTGATGCGCAGGTCGCGGCCCGCGAAGCGGCCCTGCGTGCCGAAGTTCGAAAGGCTCGCCCCCACGTGCAGCCCGCGCTCGGAGGTCCGGAAGAGCGTGCCGATGCCGAGCGTCATCGTGCTGACCGACGTGTGCCAGATGGTCTCCTGCACGTAGTTCACCTGCACGCCGGCGGAGAAGCGGTCGGTGATCTGGCGCCCGTAGCCGAGTCCGATCGCCACGGCCGAGACGCTGTAGCGCTCGCCGGTGCCGAGCGGGTGCGTGACGGTCCGCACCTCGATGTCGCCCGAGTTGAGCGCGGTGACGCTCGCGAACGCGCCGCCCCACTTCCCCACCGGGAAGGCGGCTGCGGCGTAGTCGTAGGTGATGTCCGCGAGCCAAGCGCTGTGCGTGAACGAGAGCGCCGTGCCGCCCAGCAGCCCGATGACCGCCGGGTTGAAATAGACCGCGTCCACCACGTCGGTCACGGACACGCCGGCGTTGCCCATGCCAGCCAAGCGCGCGCTCGGCTCGATGAGCAGGAACTGGCCCATGGTGGTGCCCGTCTTGCTCTGGCCCCACGCCGGCACGGCCGCCAGCGCCGCCGCCGTCACCCATGCCAGGATCCGATTCCTCACGAAGCGCTCCACCGTCACTTGATGACCGCGAACTTGCCGATGCTGGTGCCGATCCCGGGCGCGTCCACGTGGAAGATGTAGAGTCCGGGGGCCACGTCGAGGTTGTCCTTGGTGCGCAGGTTCCACGGCACGTAGCCGTCATCGGAGCCGTCCTGCCGCAGGGTGCGGACGAGGTCGCCGCGCACGGTGTAGATGCGGATCACGCTGCCCTGCGGGATGCCGCGGAACTCGAGCCGCCGCTCGCCCCGCCCGGAGACCGCGAAGCGGGCCGGCTCGAAGCTCGCCGAGCCGACGTAGGGGTTCGGCACCACGTAGGGCTTCACGCCGAAATCGGCCTTCGCCTTGGCCCGGTCCACGTACTGGGCCCGGGTCGTGAACGAGAACGCGTCCGAGGCGTTGAGCGGACGCACGAGCTTGAGGCCGTAGACGTCGCCGAGCCGGGGCGGCACGATGGCGCCGCGCGCCCCCTGCCCGAGCGTGTCCAGCTGCACGCGCCAGGTGAGCTGCGAGTCCGGGGCCACCCCGGCCCTGAACGCCAGGATGTCCACGTACTCCCCCGCCCTGCTCAGCGTGCCGTCGGCGTCCAGGTCCTTGAAGCGGAAATCCAGCTGCCGGTCGCCGCCCGAGGTGTGCGCCACGGCCAGGAACCTGGCCGGCGTCGCGCGGACCGGGAAGATCGCGAGCCCGGTGTCGCGCACCACGTCGTCGAAAGTGATGGTGATGTCGTCGGGGTAGCCGGCACGCCGCAGGTCTGCGGGCAGGACGGGGAGGTACGACGCCTGGAGGCGCGTGTTCGTCGGGCTGCCCGGCTGCCAGCCCGAGCGCGCGGTGTCCACGGAGGTGACCTGCGCCGTGCGGACGAGCGGCAGAAGCCCGCTCCCCACCGGCCCGATGCCCTCGCCGTCCAGGTCGCGGCCGGTCGTGAACAGCAGGCGCCCGTCGGTGCTGTCCTGGAGCGTGTAGGTGCGCGCGCGGATGCTGTCGGGCGACGGGCTCGCGAAGGTGATGCGGAAGCGGTGCCCCTCGGGGACGAGGTCCGTGTCCACCACCCGCACGGCGACCGCGCCGGTGCCGTCGCCGGCGACGTGCGCGGGCTGTGCGGCCGCGGCCGGCAGGAACCCGGCGACGCGCGGGTTGGGCCGCACCTCGACCACGTTCGGCGGCAGGATGGTGCCGCCCCGCGGCGTGCGCGACACGGCGATCGCGTTCTCGGAGGGGTAGAACGCCAGCGAGTCGGGCACGTCGGGCTTCGAGCCATAGTCGTAGGAGGTCAGGGCGTAGTAGTAGTTCTGGCCGTTCGTGGCCGTGGTATCGGTCCAGGTGTGCGTGATGCCGGTGTCGTCGCCCAGCCAGTAGGCCACACCCTCGACGGTCCTGTCCGAGTATCCGCGCTTGCCGTTCTTGAGGTCGAACTGCGCGACCGGCTTGCCGTTCCCGGGGAACAGGTTGCCGCGACCGGTCGTGATGAGCTTCGGATCGCGGAACTCGGGGTCGGTCGAGCGGTAGATGCGGTAGCCCTCGAAGTCGTAGTCGTAGGACACCGGGTCCACGCTGCGCTCGGCGACGTCGTCCCACGACAGGCGCACGTAACCGTCCCCGGCCTCGGCCTGGAGCGTCGGCATCTGCGGCGGCACGGCGAACTGGTAGTTCGCGTTGTAGATCTGCTGCACCGTGCGCACGGTCGAGCGCAGCTCGGTGAGGTCGGCACCGTACGCCAGCGCCAGGCTGAATCGCTCGTGCTTGCCGGCCAGGAGCTTGAAGGGCCCCGAGGCGAACAGGAAGCCGATGTTGTAGTTCGCGGCCAGCGCCGAGTCGAAGCGCGCCGCCGGGTTCGGGTCGGTGAACTTGTCGTAGAGCCGGTGCGGCCAGTCATGGCTCTCGGTGAAGAACAGGATGTCGTCGGTCGTGGGGTCGGGGTTCCCGGCGCCCGCGCGGATGCGGTTCATCTTGAAGCCGGTCAGCCCGATCTGGTCCGACTCGTCGAGGTCGGTGCGGTCGAAGTTGGGCTCGCCCTCGGTGGGGACGCCGTTGCCCTCGAAAGTATCGTGCGTCCCGGGCACGCCATCGGCCCCCACGTCGTGCAGCTCCGCCACCCAGTCCATGTCCTCGTCGTCGATCCACCAGCGGCCGGCGCGGTAGGCCGGACGCCTCTCGAGGGGCCCGTAGAAGGCTTGGAACTTCGCCATGTCGTAATGGGTGTCCGCGTAGGCGCGGATGGAGTCCTGGCCCACCTTGACCACCTTGAGCGAGTCCGGACCGCTGTCGCGGCTCTCGTCGGTGATGCCGTCGCTGTCGTTGTCCACGCCGTCGTACTGGTTGCCCGGCGTCTCGAGGTAGGCATAGCCCAGATAGCCGGTGGGGCCGCAGCTACCCGAGAGATCCCGTCCGTGGCCGTAGCGGTCCCAGGTGTAGACCAGGTTCAGGCCGAGCGACTTGTCAAAGTAGGCGTTGTCGTCGTCGGACTCGTAGATGCCGTCGCACGAGAGCGCGGAGCCGCCCACGCCCGAGTCCATGTAGAGCCCGAAGATGATGTTGTCGTCGTAGTCAGTGGTGCCCTCGTTGGTGATGTCGTAGTGCCAGAAGATGACGTTCCCGGCCTGCGGGTTCGCCCACTGGAAGCCCCGCACCTCGACGCGCAGGCCGAGGCCGTGACGCGTGCGGTCGGCGGAGTCCGGGTAGAAGTCCCAGGCGTCGTAGAAGTCGTCGTCCATCACCGTGAAGCTCTCCTGGTCGGCGGCGGGGCGCTTGCCGAAGTAGCCGTTCCAGGCGCCGCCCCAGCCCGGGTCGTCCGGGTCGTCCCGCTTGTCGGGCCAGAGCGGCGGCCAGGTGCGCGGGTCGTTGCTGATGGCCGGGGAGCGGCCGCGGTTGATGGCGGGGTCGGCCTGGAAGTAGCCGGGCCTGGGCTCGAAGCGCATCACGCGGTTGTAGTAGGGGCTGGTCCCCTGCCGCTCGCGGAATCCCGTCTCCATGAGGTAGGTGTCGAGACCGCTCTCCTGGCGGATCTTCGCCAGCACGAAGGGCGTGATTCCGTCGCTGTAGTTCATCCCGCTGCCCTTCGGCACCTCGACGGAGTGGAACACGCTCAGGTCCACGTTCCCCGGGTCCTGCGGGTAGTCGCCCACCATGCCGAAGTTCCAGAACACGGTGCGGATGTTGGCCGCGTCGTGGAAGCCGGAGCGCTCGGCGTCGATGCGCCCGCGCTCTTCGGGCGGCACCGAGGCGGGCCCGGCCGCAGCCGGACCGGCGGCGAGTGCGGCCATCGCGGCCAGCAGCACGACCGCGGCCATGCCCGCGCGGCCTGTCGTCCTTCCTCCCCGCTGCTTCACGTCGTGCCCCTTTTCCACGCGATGCCTCACTGCTCCGAGCGCAGCGTCACGCCGATCTCCACCCGGCGCGGCTGGTAGTACCGTGTCGGGTCCGCCAGCGTGTTCCCGTCGGGCCCCGGGAAACGCGAATAGTACGGGCTGCCCGAGGTGTTGAATACGGACCCGTTGAAGAACCGGGTGTCGAACAGGTTGAAGACGCGGCCGAACGCGCTCACCGGGAGCCCGCCCCAGCGGAGGATCTTCTCGCTCCGCAGGTCCACGAGCATCGAGGCCGGCTTGCGCCCCGAGTTGGCCTCGAGGTCGCCCTGCTCGATCGCCGGCGTGTAAGGCTGGCCGCTCGCGACCCGCACCACCGCCGCGGCCGAGAAGTCGTCGGGGTGTGAGAGCATGACCGTCATGTTGAGCGTGTGGCGCTGGTCCCAGATGAAGGGGATGACACGCGGCCGCGGGTCCTCGTTCGCCGCCGCCCGGGTCGCGGTCTCGTAGGGGTCGCTCGAGTTGCCCTGGGCAAGCTGCCACGTATAGTCGAGCGAGCTGCTCACCAGCCCGCGCTGGCGCTGGTCGAGCGCCAGGGTGAAGCCGATGACGTTGCCGAAGTCCACGTTCGTGAGGCGCGTGTAGAGCGCGCCGTTGTAGGTCGAGATGATCTCCACACCGAGAAGACCGCGGACGTCCTTGTAGAACGCGGTCACGTCGAGCCCCAGCCAGTCCGCGAGCGCCTGCTTGTAGCCGAACTGGTACTGCACCGTCCTCTCGGGGCGGATGTCCGGGTTGCCCATGGTCGGGTGCCTGTCGATCGGCTCGCCCGCCTGGAGATCGTAGAGCAGGCCGTAGTCGGCGTTGCGGAAGACCTCGCCGATCGGGGGCATCTGCGAGAAGTGCCCGTAGGCGAAGAACAGCGCCGCGTCGCGCGTGACCGGGTAGGACACGCCGATGCGCGGCGAGAGGGAGACCTTGCGGCTCGCAGGCCGGAGCCTGGACTGCGGGGCGCCGGCGATGGAGTTGGCCGGGTTCGCCAGGTCCTCCGGCACGCCCGCGCGGGAGTTGAAGTAGTCGAGCCGCAGGCCCGCGCGCAGCCTGAGGTCGTTCCACTCGACCTCCTCCTGGGCGAAGGCCGCCGCGGTGTAGGGCCGCCACAGCAGCACGTCGGGGTACTTGGGGAGCACGTTCACGTAACGCTGCAGGTGCTGCCCCAGGCTGTCCGAGACGTAGGCCAGCACGCCGGGCGTGCCGAACTTGACGCGCGCCCACTGGAACTCGGCGCCCGCCTTGACCAGCTGGTCACGGGTGCGCTGGCTGGCGAAGGTGCTCTTGAGGACGATGGCGTCGGTGTTCTGCCGGAAGCGCGTGAAGTCCACGCCCTGGACGTACGCGTCGTGCTCGTAGCCCGCGTACCGCCTGGGCGGCCCGGCCCTGTCGTAGCGCGGGTCGAAGACGCTCTCGTAAACCATGTCGCGGTAGTCGAACAGGTTCTGTCGCAGGCTCACGTTGTAGTAGGTGGTCTTCGAGAGCGTGTGGGTCCAGTCGAGGCCGTGCGCGACCGAGACGGTGCGCTGCTTCGACAGGCCGTCGGGGTCGAGCCGCCAGGCCCAGGTGGCGCGGCGGCCGTCCAGGACGTTGAACAGGGCCTGGTAGTTGAGCTCAATGTCCCGCAGCGAGCGGTTCGTCACCTTGGCGACGCCCGACCACTCGCGCGAGTAGCCCAGGGGTTCCCGGAGCGAGTCGCCGTCCGGCCCCCGGATCTTCTCCCACGGGCTCCCGCTGGGCGTCTGCCACGGCGTGAAACGCCTCGTGGCGGTCGTGTAATCGTCGGACACGAAGCGCCGCCCGCTCAGCAGATAGAACGTCTTCGGCAGCACGGCCGGCCCGCTCAGGCTGAGCTGGTAGTTCTGCTGGCCGGCGGGCCTGAAGTCCAGCGGCACGACGCGACGCGCCCCGCCCGTGTAGAGGAAGCCGCCCTCGAGCACTTCGGCATCCCAGCGGAGTTGATCGGTCCCCCGCCGCAGCACCGCGTTCACCACCCCGCTCATGGCCTGCCCGTACTCGGCGTCGAAGGTACCGCTGATGACCTGCACCTCCTCGATGAGCGAGCGGTCCAGGCGCAGGCTCGACTTGTTGTCGTAGGCATTGTTGACGGTCACGCCGTCCACCTGGAACTGCACCTCGCCGATCCGTCCCCCGCGGAAGTGCCCGTCCACCACTCCGGCCTGCAGGTTGACGACGTCCTGCAGCTCCTGGACCGGGAGCGCCTTGAGCTTCTCGCGGTCCACCGCCGCGAGGTTGCTCGTGAGCCTGAGGTCCACGACCGGCCGCTTCGCGGTGACCACGATCTCCTTCATGAGGAGCGGGGCCTCCTCGAGCGCGAGGTCGAGGGCGGTGGTGTTGTCCGCCGAGACCACGACCTGCTGCACGGCGACCGGGTTGTAGCCGAGCAGGCTGACCTTCACCTCGTAGATGCCGGCCGGGATGTTGAGGATGGCGTAGCGGCCGTCCGGGTCGGTGGCGGTGCCGAGCCGCGCGGCCGGGATGACCACGTTCACGCCCACGAGCGGCTGCTGCCGCTTGTCGAGGATGTGGCCCGCCAGCTTGCCGGTCGTCCCGGCCAGCGCGCCGAACGGCGCGCACACCAGCAGGAGCGCGGCCGCGGCGGCCGGTGCCGCCCGCAGCCCGCGCACCATCCCTCTTCGTGCCATGTCCTACCGATCCCCGGCGTCCCGGCGCGGCCGGGGCGGGCCGCATGAGCCCGCCCCGTCGCCGGTCGCCCGATCCCTCAGGCTCACTTCACGAACATCATCTTCCCGGGGAGCGTCGCGCGCACGGCGCCGGTCACCGGGTCGGTCATCCTCAGGCGGTACAGGTACAGCCCCGTCCGCAGTCCTTCCTGGTGGAAGACCGCGCGCGACTCCCCGGGCTGCTGGAACCCGAGCGCGCGCCTCGCGACCATGCGTCCCTGGATGTCGTAGACCTCGAGCGTGACATCGCTCGCCCCGGCTACCGCGTACCGGATCGTGGTGAAGTGCCGGAACGGATTCGGGAAGTTGCCGAACAGGGCGAAGCTCACGGGCCGCTTCCCCGGCTCCACGGCCGTGGTCAGGTAATCGTTCGGGTCGAGGTATGCCCAGGCGGGGCAGCACTCGTGCTCGTACTGCCGGAACCACCAGGTGCGGGTGCCGTAGCTGTCCGTGAACGGCGTGAACGAGTCGCCGTCCAGCAGATCGATGCCGATGAACAGACTGCCGTCGCCGCGCCCGTTCGGGTAGCCGATCTTCGTGAGGTCCACCGCCAGCTCGGCGGTGTAGCCCGAGTCGGCCTGCATGCCGAGCGTGTCCACCGTGGTGCCGCCCTTGAGCTGGAGCGCCACGCGCGCGCCGTTCAGCGAGTCGCGCAGGTAGGGAAGCCAGTCCATGGCCTGCGCGTTGCCGGCCGCGCCGACGATGAATGTGAGCCGCCGCGATTCGAGGTTGCGGTCGCGCCAGCGCGCCACGCGGTCGTTGATGCTCACGATGAAGCCATCCTGGCGGTCGAAGATCGGGTGGTACTGGACCACCTGGTCGCGCACGTCGAAGCCCAGGAAGAGGGTGTCGTCCTTGAAGAACCAGCGGACCGTCGCGTCACCCGGGTCCACCACCGCGGCCTGCCCGCCGTTCACGGTCGGCTGGAACTGCCCCGCGCGCCACGGTCCGACGCCCGGATAGGTGAGGCGCAGCGCGTCGTCGCCGTAGCGGATGTCGAAGGCCGGTGCCATGCTCCACACCGGGTCGTTGAGATTGCCGTCCACCACCGCGCCCGCGTAATTGCCGGCGTTGGGGACACGCACCTCCGGCGGGATCGTCGGCACCGGCCCGGAGCTGACGGTCACGTCGGGCCGCGCGAAGATGTGCACCTCGTCGTACCACGCGGCGTTGCCCCACGGGCCCTGCCACCAGGCGCGGTTCGAGCTGAAGCGCGCCAGCTGCATGGGCCAGAACCAGTCACAGTCGTAGATCGAGATGTTCCATTCGACGATGTCGCCCTGAGGCTGCGTGACGTCGTACCCCATCGGCGTGAGGTTGAACCTCATCTCGACCGTGTAGCCCGTGTCCACCGCCGCGTCGGAGTTCGAGATGCCGTGGACCCGCGTCACCGCGTCCCAGTTCGCGATCTGCTCCGCGGTGCGCGGGATGGTGTCGCTGTTCGTGCTCCACCGGCCGCGGAATCCAGGCAGCATGCCGGGGGCCGTCGGATTCGGGTCGTCGGGATGCCACCACGAGTAGAAGTACTCGGAAGGCGGCGCCGGATGGTCGAAGCTGGCGTGGTCCTTGAGGGCCATGAGGAAGCCGTCAAAGCGGTTGAAGTCCATCGAGCCGCCGACCGAGCTGTCGCTCACGACCGCACCCAGGTAGAGCTGGTTGCCGGCCACCAGGAACTTGAGCACCGCATACGTGCTGTCCCTGGCGAGCTTCCCGGCCTCCTCCTTGTAGCCGCTTCCCGGGATGCCGTTGTCCACGCCGTATCGGAGCACCCACGACTCGGCCTGCGCCCATGCCGGCTCGTCGAGCACTCCGTCCAGCGTGATGGGGGCGCCGTTGGTGGAGCGCGCCCAGATGGCGTCCAGCCGCGGCGCCTGGGCGAGCGCCGGGACGGCGAGGGCGAGCACCGAGCCCAGGAACAGGGCGGTGCCGAGTCGGACTCTCATGGTGGGAACCTCCTGCGATGCGAGTGGTGTGTGGTCCTGACGGATGAT
>CAYHRW010000001.1:4113-12196 GCA_964359105.1 uncultured bacterium | reverse complement strand
CCCGCCCCGGGTTGTCCTGCGCTCCTGCCGTCTCGACGGGGCGGGGCCTCAGGCCCTGAGCCAGTCCGCCTGCCAGTCCCTGATCTGCCTCTTGATCTCCCCGCCGGAGGTGAGCTGGCCTCCCAGCACGCGGCGGGTGAGGTCGGGCAGCTCGGTGTCGCCCGCGAAGCGCAGCGCCACGAGCTGCGCGGGGGTGAGCTCGCCGAAGCGAGCGAACAGGTCGGCGGGCAGCACCTGCTGCATCCGGAGCCGCATCTCGAGCCGGATCACGCGGTCCTGCACGATGAGCGCGAACTGGCGCGCGTAGAAGAACAGGATCATGAGCGAGACCGCGACCGCCAGCGCGAACAGCGACTCCGACGTGTGCTGCCGCAGCGCCCGCGCCAGCGTGAACACGAAGTTCACGACCAGCAGCGCCGCGAGCACGAAGTGGTACAGCGGGACGTAGCGGCCGTGATTCCTCAAGCTCTGCGGCGGCGTCTGCGTCATCGCCTGCCTCCTCCTCCCAGGCTCCCGCGCCGCTCGTGTGCGGCCGCGGACAGTGGCCGGCACGCTAGACGCTCCGGGCCCGGGCTTCAAGCGCCTCCCCAGCCCCCACATCCCCCTAACCCCGGGCGGCTCTTCAACCGATAACCCCCCGGTGGGCCCCGCCGAGCACCCGATGAGCATCGCCCGCGTGAAACAGGAGAGCGCCATGAAGTGCGTCGCACTCGCCACTACCCTGCTCGCATTCGCGCTGGTCGCGCCGCCCGGCCTGGCCGCGCGGCTGCCCGACCCCCCCGATCCCACCAAAAAGCCGATCGTCTTCACGCAGGTCAACCGGATCCGCGCCGCCGCCGAGAAGGGCGACGCCGCGTCGGCGTGGCAGCTGGGTCGGCTCTACGAGGAAGGTCACGGCGTGACCCAGCACTACGGCGAGGCCGTCCGCTGGTACCGGGCCGCGGCGGAGCAGGGCCTCGCGGAGGGGCAGAACAGCGTCGGGAGGATGTATTCGTTCGGCCGCGGAGTGGGGCAGGACTACGCCGAGGCCCTCAAGTGGTTCCGCCTCGGCGCGGAGCAGGGTTTCGCCAAGTGCGAGAACAACCTCGGCGCGGCGTACAAGTTCGGTGACGGCGTGGAGCGCGACGACGCCGAGGCGGTGCGGTGGTTCCGCAGGGCGGCCGACCGGGGGCTGGCGAAGGCACAGTACAACCTGGCCCTCATGTACGACGCCGGCCGCGGGGTGAAGCTGGACGAAGCCGAAGGGGCGAAGTGGTATCGCCGCGCGGCGCAGCAGGGATTCGCGGCGGCCCAGCTGCACCTCGCCTACGACTACCGCGACGGCGCCGGCGTGAAGAAGGACTACGCGGAGTCGGTGCGCTGGTTCCGCGCGGCGGCCGAGCAGGGCGATGCCATGGCGCAGAACAACCTCGGCGTGGCCTACGCGCTGGGCCGGGGCGTGCCCGAGGACGAGGCCGAGGCCGTCCGCTGGTACCAGAAGGCGGCGGATCAGGGCAATCCGTACGCTCAGAACAACCTGGCCGTCCGCTACGCCGACGGCAAGGGCGTGCCGAAGGACGAGGCCAGGGCACTCGCGCTGTTCCGCAAGGCCGCCCTCCAGGGCAGCACCGCCTCGCTGTTCACGCTGGGCGAGTTCTACGCGAAGGGCCGCGCGGTGGCCCGCGACGACGCCGCGGCGCAGCGGTGGTATCGCGAGGCCGCCGAGCGCGGCTACGGCGAGGCCCAGGTGAAGATGGGCCGGCTCCTCTCCGAGGGCCCCGCGGGCTCGCAGGACCTGGTGCGCGCGTGGTTCTGGTTCAGCCTCGCGGCCGCCGCGAACGAGGAGGGCGCCGCGAAGCTGCGCGACGCGGTGGCCGCGCGGATGAGGTCCGACCAGCTGACCGCGGCGCAGGACCTGGCCCGCGACTGGAAGGCGAAGACGACGAGCGACCCGGTCACCGCCGAGCAGCCGGCCCGGGCCGGCGCGACCGCGGGGGCCCTGCCTGCGTCCGCGGCGGCGTCGCCGTCGGCCGCCCCACGGGCGCCCGCGCCCGCGTCGGCCACCGCCGGCAGCTTCGCGATCCAGGAGCTGTACTTCCGGCCCGCCCCCGCGCGCCGCGGCGAGAGCGCGTGGATGGGCGTGCGCTACGCGGTCGCCGGACCGGCCGGGCCGATCCAGGAGACCTGGTCGCTCATCTGCGACGGCAAGGAGCAGTTCCCGCCGCTCCAGCTCACCTGGAAGCCCGATCCCTCGCAGCCGCGGCGCGAGATCCCGCTCCCGATCCCGGCGCAGGCGCCGGCGGGAAGCTACCGGCTGCACCTTCGAGCCACGCTCGGCGCGACTGCGGTCGAGAAGGACTTCGCGTTCGCGGTGCAGTGAGATACGCGCCGGGAACGCCACGGGCCGCGCTCCGACCTCGGGGCGCGGCCCGCGCGCTTGCGTCGCGGCGTGCGTTCCCTCCTACACCCCCGGCATCGCCTTCTTGAGCGGGCGCATGAGCAGGAACAGCACCACCGCCGTCGCCAGCGCCATCCCGCCCAGCACGAGGAAGAACGTGGAGTGCTTCCACACCGTCCAGTACACGCCGATGGCGGTGAGCTTGTTGCCGATCGCGGTGGCCACGAACCAGCCGCCCATCATGAGCCCGCGCACCCGCTCGGGCGCCACCTTCGAGACCAGCGAGAGACCCATGGGCGAGAGCATCAGCTCGCCGGATGTGAGGATGGCGTAGGCGCTGATCAACCACAGGGGCGACACCTTCCCGGTGTCGCCGCCCGCCTTCGCCGCCAGGAACATCACGCCGAAACAGGCCGTCGTGAGCAACATCCCGATCGCCATCTTGCTGGGCGTCGAGGGCTCGCGGCCCCTGCGGTCGAGCCACTTCCAGAACCAGATGAGCGGGAAGGTGAACGCCACGACGAAGAACGGATTGATGGCGTTCGAGATCACCCCCGAGACGTTCCAGCGCGTGTTCTCGTCGGCCCAGTAGGTGAGCGTCGAGCCGTTCTGGTGGAACACCATCCAGAACACGATGACGATCAGGTAGATGACGATGAGCGCGCCGATGCGCCGGGCGTCGGACACCGAGTCGATGGGCTGCGCCTTGCCCTGAGGCGCCGCGGCGGTGCCGGCCTGGACGGCCTTCCGCCGCCCGTCCGCGATCTCGACGTGGCGCTTGAACATCCACAGCACCGCGACCGAGATCACCATGCCGAGCGCGGCCACGCCGAAGGCGCGGTTGAAGCCGATGCGGCGGTAGGCGAACTCCGCGATCACGGGCGCGAAGAACGCGCCGATGTTGATGCCCATGTAGAAGATGTTGTACGCGCGGTCCTTGAGGTGGCTGCCGGGGGGATAGAGGTTCCCCACCATGGTCGAGACGTTGGGCTTGAAGAACCCGTTTCCGATCACCAGCAGCGCGAGCGCGCCGTAGACCGCGGCCAGCGTGTGCACGGTGAGGAGCGCGTAGCCCGCCATGAAGACCACGCCGCCGATCAGCACCGAGCGCCGGTAGCCGAGCCAGCGGTCGGCGATCCACCCGCCCAGCAGCGGGCTCGCGTAGACGAACATCAGGTAGTTGGAGTAGAGGTCCGTGGCCTGCGCCGCGGTCCACTGGAAGCCCTGGTCGCTGCGCAGGTAGAGCGTGAACATCGCCAGCATCGAGTAGAAGCCGAAGCGCTCCCACATCTCGGTGGCGAACAGGACGTAGAGGCCCTTCGGATGCTTCTCCATCGCGGGTGGGCCGCCCGCGTCAGCCGCGGCGTGCAATCGCATCGGGTTCGCTCCTGAAGGTCGGGGACTCGGACCGGGAAGGACCCCGGCCGCGGACCGGACAGCCCGGGGATTCTCGGGGGACGGGCGCGCCAACGCCAGAGGAAAGATCGCGGACCGCCGTTGACGGTAATCCGGGCGCTGGCTAGATTGGCGGCTTCCCACGCGCGGCCGCGCGCCCCTGGAGGTCCGTTGAGCACGCAGCCTCGAGTGAGGCCCGAGCCCGCACCCGCCGCTCCCGCCCACGTCTCCTACATCCCGCCCGCCACCACGCTGCGCGAGTTCACGCCGCGGGCCGTCATCCTCGGCACCCTCCTCGGCATGGTCTTCGGCGCCTCGTCGCTCTACCTGGTGCTCAAGGTGGGGCTCACGGTGAGCGCCTCGATCCCGGTGGCGGTGATCTCGATCACGCTGTTCCGGCTGGCCTCGAAGCTGGGCTCGAAGGACGCCACCATCCTCGAGAACAACATCGTCCAGACCGCGGGCTCGGCGGGAGAGTCCATCGCCTTCGGCGTGGGCGTGACGATGCCGGCCATCATGATCCTCGGGTTCAACCTCGAGCTGTCGCGCGTCATGCTGGTGGCGGTGCTGGGCGGCCTGCTCGGCATCCTGATGATGATCCCGCTCCGGCGCGCGTTGATCGTGCAGCAGCACGGCAGGCTCAAGTACCCGGAGGGCACGGCCTGCGCCGAGGTGCTCAAGGCCGGCGCCTCGGAGGAATCGCGCCGCGCCGCCTCGGCCGAGGCGCTGGCCGCCGAGGCGGCGGGCACGGGACGGCGGCTCTCCGCGCACACCATCTTTGCCGGCTTCGGCATCGGCCTCCTCTACAAGAGCGCGATGTCGGCCTTCAAGGTCTGGAAGGACGTCCCCGAAAAGGTGTTCGGCAGGCCCTTCGACGCCGGCTCGCTCTCGGCCGAGATCTCGCCCGAGCTGCTCGGCGTGGGCTACATCATCGGTCCGAAGATCTCCTCGGTGATGTGCGCGGGCGGCGTGCTCGCCTACCTGGTCCTGATCCCGATGATCAAGTTCTTCGGCGACTCGCTGACCGTGCCGCTCGCGCCCGGGACCATCCTGATCCGCGACATGGGACCGAACCAGATCCGCGGCGCCTACGTGCTCTACATCGGCGCCGGCGCGGTGGCGGCGGGCGGCATCATCAGCCTGGTGCGTTCGCTGCCGGTCATCTGGCACGGGCTCCGGGAGGGCCTGCGCGACGTGGGGGCTGCCCGCGGCGGCCCCGATCCCCACCGCACCGAGCACGACCTGCCGATGAAGCTGGTGTTCGGCGGCATCGTGCTGCTGATCGCGGCCATCGTGGCGGCGCGCCCGCTCCACATGAACCTGCTAGGCGCCATCCTGATCGTGGTGTTCGGCTTCCTGTTCGTGACCGTCTCGTCGCGCCTCACCGGCGAGATCGGCTCCTCCTCGAACCCGATCTCGGGCATGACGGTGGCGACGCTGCTGCTGACCTGCCTGATCTTCCTGGTGGTGGGCTGGACCGGCGGCGCGTACTACGTCACCGCGCTCTCGGTGGGGGCGATCGTATGCATCGCGGCCTCGAACGGCGGCGGCACCTCGCAGGACCTGAAGACCGGGTTCCTGGTGGGCGGCACGCCGCGTTTCCAGCAGGTCGCGATCATGATCGGGGCGCTCGTCTCGGCGCTGGTGCTGGGCCCGATCCTGCTCAGACTGAACGACGCGGCCACGGTCTACGTGCCGATCGCGCAGGTGGCACCGAATGGGCTCGCCGCGCCGGCGGCGAGACTCGAGCCCGCGCGCGAGGTGCTGCGCGGCGTGCAGGCGAAGGAGGATCCGCGCTCCTACCGCGTGTGGCACAAGACCGACGAGGTGGGCGGGCCGGCCGGCAAGTACCTGGTGGACGACTCCGGCCGCGCGGTCTACCTGGTGGACCCCGGCATCAACGGCACCTTCCGCCAGCGCCCGGACGGCACCCAGGTGCGCAAGTTCGACGCGCCCAAGGCCACGCTGATGTCCTACATCATCAAGGGCATCCTCGACCGCCAGCTCCCCTGGGGACTGGTGCTGTTCGGCGTGATGATCGCGGTCGTCCTCGAGATGGCGGGCATCCCCTCGCTGGCGTTCGCGGTCGGCGTCTACCTGCCGCTCTCCTCCTCGAGCCCCATCCTGATTGGCGGCGCGGTGCGCTGGCTGGTGGACCACCGCCGCCGGAAGGAGCTCGAGGCGCACCGGCTCACCGAGGAGCAGCTCGCGGCCGAGGCCGACCGCAGCCCGGGCGTGCTGATGGCCTCGGGCTACATCGCGGGCGGCGCGATCGCCGGCATCCTCATCGCGTTCATGTCCGGCGTGTTCGAGCGGGCCGACCGGTTCTTCACCCACTGGGCGGAGATCTCGAACCCGTTCTACGGCGGCGCGCATGCCGACCTGCTGGCGCTCCTGCCGTTCGTGATGCTCACCGGGCTGCTCTACCTGGTGGGCCGCGAGAAGCTGCTGGCGGCGAAGCGGGGCTGAGGCGGGCGGACCGGCCGCCGAGGCACGGCCCCGCTACGCGTGCAGCTCGACCACGTCGCGGTCGGCGAGCACGTGTTCGCGGTCCACCTGCTGGCCGTCGAAGCGCGCGTGGCCCCAGATGCGCGCGTACTTCAGGCGCGCCGCGATGTCCTTGTGCACGGCGCACGCCAGGTCGTGCACCGTGGCGCCTCGCGCGAGCACGAACGGCCGCGCCAGGTCGGGCTTCCTGCCCGGCTCCTTGGCGTAGATGCGGACGCGGCCGAGTTCGGCGAACAACGCGCGCCTGAGCTCCTCGAGTCCCTCGCCGCGTTCGGCCGAGACCGCGAAGAACGGCAGCTCCTCCCCCAGCGCCTCGCGCGCCCGCGCCGCGAAGGTGCCGTCGCCGTCGAGGTCGCGCTTGTTCGCCACCACGAACACCGGTTTCACCGCCAGCAGCGGCGAAGGGTCGGGCGGCAGCGGCCGGACGCGAGGCCACACGCGCGCGCGCTCGAGCAGGGCGCGGCAGGCCGCCAGCCCGTCGTCGAGGTCGTCGGCCGCGAGGTCCAAGACCAGCGCCACGCCGTCGGCGTTGCGCACCAGGTTCGTCATGTAGGGCTCGACGTGGTGCGCGGCGACGGCCGGCGTGTCCACCAGCTGCACCTGCACGTCCTCGAACGGCATCATCCCCGGCTGGGGCGCGTGCGTGGTGAACGGATAGGGCGCCACCTCGGGGTGCGCGTGGGTGAGGGAGGCGAGCAGCCGGGACTTGCCCGCGTTGGGCGGCCCGATGAGCGCCCACTGCCCGGCGCCCTCGCGCTTGACGTGCCCGGGATCGGGGCGGTGCGCGCCGGGCTTCTTCGCGTGCTGGATCTCCTCCTCCAGCTTCGCGATGCGGCGGCGGAGGTCGGCCTGGATCTTCTCGGTGCCCTTGTGCTTGGGCAGCAGAGCCAGCATCTCACGCAGCGCGACGAATTTCTCCTCGTGGCTCGCCGCCTGGCGGAAGCGCTGCTCCGCATCCTTGTAGTCGGGGGTCAGGTTGGCCGGCATCGGGCGCCATTATAAGGAAGGAAGGGCGCTCTGGGCAGGGGCCTCGCCGCGGCCTCAGATGCCGGCCGCCTGCTCCTCGATCGCCACGCGGCGCAGCGCCTGGCCGAGCCGCGCCCGCACACGCAGGACCAGGAACGCCGCCACCGCCGCGAGCCCGGCCACCAGGCCCCACCACAGCCCCACCGCCCCCGCGCCGACCCCGAACCCGAGCCACAGACTGACCGGCAGGCCGATGAGCCAGAAGCCGAGCACGTTGACCACCATGGGCGCGCGGGTGTCACCGACGCCGCGCAGCACGCCGACCGAGACCACCTGGAGCCCATCGAACACCTGGAACACACCGGCGATGGGGATGAGCTGCAACGCGAGCGCCACCACGCCCAGGTCGGAGCTATAGACCCGCGCCAGCAGCCCGGGCACGGCGAACAGCGCCACCCCGCTCAACAGCATGAACGCGCCCCCCGCGCCGAGCGCGGCCACCGCCGAGCGCCGCGCGCGCGGCGCGTCTCCCGCTCCCACCGCGTGCCCCACCAGCACCGAGGCCGCGCCGCCGACGCCGAGCGGCACCATGAACGTGAGCGAGGCGATGTTGATCGCGACCTGGTGCGCCGCCATCGGCACCGTGCCAAGCCGGCCCATGAGCAGCGCAATCACTGCGAAGACGCCGATCTCGAGCTGGATCTGGATCCCGATCGGCACGCCGATCCGCAGCATGCGCCCGAGCGGCGCGAGGGCGATGGACTCGCGTCGCAGCGGCACCAGCCGCGGCCGCAGCTCGCGCCACGCGATGGCGAGCAGGCCGAGCGCCATGCCCCA
>CAYHRW010000001.1:0-4013 GCA_964359105.1 uncultured bacterium | reverse complement strand
AGCAGCGAGGTCGGGACCGCGAGCAGCGCGGCGAGCAGCAGCCCGCGCTGGATGCCGCGCGCCACCGCCTCGTCGTCGCGCGCCCCCACCGCCTGCGCCACGATCGGGTCGAGCGCCATCAGCGTCCCCATGCCGAAGACCAGCAGTCCGAAGACGTAGAGGTTGCCGAGCGCGGCGGCGGCAAGCGCCGTGGCGTTGACGTGACCCACCATGATGGTGTCCACCACGCCCATCATCATCATGCCGAGCTGGACCGTGACGATCGGGACGGCCACCGCCACGAGCCGGTCGAAGTCCTCGCGTGTCGGCAGGGAGCGGGACCATCCGCTCGCGAGGGCGTGTGTGTCGGGCGCGGCCATCATGCGCGCAGGATGCCTCGAAACCGGTGCCGCGCGCCAGTGGCCGTGCGGCGCGGGGCGGCGCCGGTCGCCGGACGCGGCGCGGCGTGGAGCGCGGCGTGGAGCGCGTGCGGCGCGGTCGCCCATCCGCTAGACTGCGCGGCCGTGTGGCACTTCGCGCCCGTCGCCCTTGCACTCTCCGCCCTGGTCGCGGCTGCCGCGCCCGACACCGGCCTGTTCGCGCCGGTCGCCGTTCAGCAGGCGCGCCGGCTCGAGTCGCTCGCGCGCCCCGCGGGAGCGGCCCCCGATGTCGAGCGCGTCGAGACCCTGCTCGCCGCGGGCCGCGTGGACGAGGCGCGCGCGGCGCTGGCGGCGCTCGCGGGCGAGCCGCGCCGCGTGGCGGTGGCGAAGGCGCGCGTGCTGCTCGCGGTGCAGGACTTCGCCGCCGCAGCGCCGCTGGTGCGGGCCATGCCGGCGCGCCGGGATCCCACCGGCGACGAGCGCCAGATGCGTTTCGACTGGCTGTTCGCGCACGACGATGCGCCCGCGGTGGACCGCCTGACGCGCGGCGCCTCGCTCGCGCCCGGGGCCCGCACCCCGGTCCCCGCCCTGCTGGCCGCGGGGCGTCTGGCCTACGACCTCCTCGACTACGCCCGCGCCGACTCGTGCTTCGCGCGCGTGCTGGAACGCCCCGGCGCATCTCCCGCCGCGCGCGCCGCGGCGCTGACCGGGCTCGGCAGGACCGCGCTCCGCCACCGCGACTTCGACCGCGCGTTCGCCGAGCTGCGCGAGTCGGTCGCCGCGGAGGCGACGGCGGACGGGCTGGCGACGCTCTGGGAAGCGCTGGTGCGGCTCGGGCGCACCGACGAGGCCATCACCGCCTGCGAGTGGGCGGTGCGGCTGAACCCCTACCACGACGCTGCGCACTACGCCCTCGGGAACGGCTACGCGCGGAGGAACTACACCGAGCTTCACGCCGCGTACCCTGCGGCCTTCGCCGACTCGGGCGGGCGCCAGGCGCTCGCGCGCGCCGACAGCCTGCTCGCGGCTGGCGACCGCAGCCGCGCGCGCGCCGCATATGCCGCGGTGCACGCCGCGCATCCCGGCTGGGCCGACGCCTGCGTGCGGCTCGCCTCGCTCGACTTCGAGGACGGCGGGTTCGAGAGGGCGCGCGCGCTTTCGTTCGAAGCGCTGGGACTCTGCCCGGAGTACGGCCGCGCCCACGCCGTGCTGGCCAAGGCGCTCGAGTCGCAGCGCTTCGCGGTGGACATCCACCGGGCGGATTACGAGCGGCGCTTCGCCGCGGCTCCCATGCCGGAGGTGCCCGGCATCGAGCGGTTCGTGCTCAACTGGAAGTCGCTCTCGCCGCGCCACCAGAAGCGCGTCGCGCTCTCGATCGCGCCGTGGAAGGCGTTCCTCCCCGTGTTGCTCGAGGGCGGCGCGACCTACACCATCAAGCCGCTCTACATGCTGCTCTCAGAGACGCCTTACGGCGAGACGCTGCGCGACCAGCGCATCAGCTACGACTCGCGCCTGTGGGATGACGTGCGCGGCGCCGGCGGCTACCACACCGTGACCGGCATCGAGGACGTGGAGCGCACCATCTTCGACCTCTACAACACCGTGCTCCACGAGCTGACCCACCAGGTGCACGGCGTGCTCACCGCCGACCAGTCGCGCGAGATCCAGGAGCTGTACCGCCGCGCCAAGACACGCGACGACGCGACCAGGAACGGTTTCCTCTCCCGCTACGCCGGCGGGAGCGTCCACGAGTACTTCGCCGAGGGCGCCAACGCGCTCGAGTCGCCGCGGCGCGACCGCTACGACCCGCGCGAGGTGGTGCGCGAGCGTCTCGTGGCCATGGACCCCGACCTGATGAAGCTGGTGGAGCGCCGCTTCGCGCAGACCGACGTGAGCGCCAGCTACGCCGTGGCGTACGTGAACGCCGGCGACGACCGGGTGGAGCGCGGGCGCATCGCCGAGGCCGTGCCGTTCTACGAGAAGGCGCTGGCGAGGAGCCGCGACGAGGAGACCGCGCTGGTCTCGCTCACGAACGCGCTCACGCTCGGCGGGCGGCGCGACAGCGCGCTCGCCGCGGCCGGGCGGGCGCTGACGGCGCATCCCACGAGCGGCGCGGTGGTGACCGCGGCGGCCGACGCGACCTGGCACAGCGGCCGCGGGCTCGACGCGGCGCTCGCCCTGCTCGAGAGCGCGCGCCCCGCGGTGCGCGCCGAGGACCGCTGGCGCGTGGACCTGGCGATCGGCCGCGATGCGTGGATGAAACCGGCCGCCGCGCGCTCGCTGGCCGCGTTCGACTCGGTGCTCGCGTACCAGTCCGACAGCCCCGAGGCGCTGCGCGGCCGCGCCGCGGCGCTGGCGCTGGCCGGGCGCTGGGACGAGGCCTTCCCCGCCTACGACCGCGCGGTGCGCGTCCGCACCGGGATCGTCGAGCTGCGCTGCGACTACGCGCGCGACCTGCTGCGCGCCGGACGCGTGGAGCCGGCGCGGGCGCAGCTCGCCGAGGCGCAGATCCTCGACCGCGAGAACGCCACCGCCGAGGCGCTGCGCGGCTGGGCGGATCTCATGGCGGACGACAGGAAGGCGGCGCGCGCGCACCTCATGCAGGCGCTGGAATGGGGCCCGTGGAGCGACCTCGCCCGCATCGTCCTGGGCGGGATCGAGCTCGCCGAGGGGAACGAAGACGCGGCGAACGCGGCGTGGGCGCCGGTCAGGGAGCGCCTCGCGTCGGGCGCCCCGCCCGAGTACGTCTACCGCCCGAAGCTCGCGGTGTGGGAAGGCGCGCACGAGCTGCCGGCGGTCGAGCGCATGATCCTGGAGATGTTCGAGGGGCGGTAGCGCGGTCCGGAACTCCCGCCGCTACGGCTCCCCCGTCTCGCCCTTCAGCTTCGCCATCGCAAGGCCCCTTTCCGAGAAGGACAAGGTGTGCGCGAAAGCGGAGCAACTCCACGGGCTGACGTTGAGGTATGCTGCCACCTGCTCGACAGTGAGAGGTTGGTCCATGAGGACCTCCTTCTGGAGGGCGCAGTGTCAGCCGACGGAGACCGTCATGAAGGGCAAGAACACGTTCACGGCGAGCGAGGCCGCGCGAATCCTCCGGCTATTGCGCTCGAAAGAGCGGGCTGAGAGGGACGAGCAAAAGCAGCTCAGGAGTCAACTTCGGCAGCGGCACGGCTTCTACATCACCGACTTCCCCGGCACGAGGCGGCCATTCCGCGCTCAGGACTTCAACCACCTTGTGCGCAGCGGCAGGATCACTCTGCGTGGATGAGCAGGAGCGTCCCAGCCACGCCGCCCATTATGAGGTGGGTCACGCCGTCTTTGCCGAGTCGGATTCATCGTCCCGCCCGGCCCGATCATGTCACCCGTCCCTCCTCCGTCCTAACAGTCTCGTCACCTTCCCTCTTGCCCGTCATGGCCAAGGGGGCTGGTTGTCTTGCTGAATCGTGCAGAAGCAATGTTCGTGGTCTGCCCATCCGGAGCCACGCCTCCAGCGGCGGATCCTACGGTAGCCGCCAGACATCGCTTGTGCAGTCGTCAATAGCATGCGCCGAGTGATTGACTATTCCTGACCGCATCACCCCGCATTCGACTTTCCCGCCCAACGGAGGGACCGCCAATGCGAACCATCAAACTCAACAACCGTGCATGGACCTA